>NZ_AQOJ01000228.1:0-12472 GCF_000364685.1 Xanthomonas sp. SHU 166 | reverse complement strand
ACATGTCCAGATACAAGGAGCGGCTTCAGCCGCGGCCGGGCGTTCCCGGTAAGGATTGATCGCGGCTGATCCCAGAGGGAACAAAGGCGACTATCTACAAAGACGCTGACGCCTTGGCCGCAGCCAGCGCACGGTACTGAGTGTCCAGCTTCTCCACCGCTTCCTGCAGTGCCGTCGCGGCGCCGTCGTTGACCACCACGTCGTCGGCGATGGCCAGGCGCTCTTCGCGGGTGGCCTGGGCCGCCAGCATGCGCTGCGCCAGGTCGGCGGTGATGCCGTCGCGTTGCATCAGGCGGGCGTGTTGCAGCGCCTCGGGGGCGTCGATCACCAGGATCCGGTCTAGCCAGGGATAGCGGGCGCGCGCACCGACCTCGGTCAACAACGGGATGGCGGCGATCGCGTATGGTCCGGCGGCCGCGCGGCACTGTTCCTGCAGCAACCGGCGAATGGCCGGGTGGGTGATCGCTTCCAGGTCGCGGCGTGCCGTTGCGTCCTCGAAGATCCGCTGGCGCAAGGCGGCGCGGTCGAGTTGCCCATCGTCCTGCAGGATCTGCGGCCCGAACCGCGCCACGATCTGTGCCAGGGCGGGGTGGCCGGGCGCGACCACCGCACGCGCGGCGAGGTCGGCATCGGCGACGACGATGCCCCTGGCCTCGAAGCGGCGGCTCAGTTCGCTCTTGCCGGAGGCCACGCCTCCGGTCAGGCCGACGACGAAATCAGTCAAGCCTTGGGCTCCGTCAGCGCAGTCCCGACCAGCGCATGTAGGTCTCCACGATCTCCGTGCCCCAGAAGAAGGTGATCCAGCCGGCGATCGCCAGATAGGGGCCGAACGGGATCGGCGTGGCGCGGTCGCGGCCCTTGGCCGCCAGCCACAGCGAGCCGAGGATCGCACCGACCAGCGAGGAGATCAGGATGGTCGGCAGGATGCCCTTCAGGCCGCACCAGGCGCCGATCGCGGCCAGCAGCTTGAAATCGCCATGGCCCATGCCTTCCTTGCCGGTGATCTGCTTGAACAGCCACCACACCGACCACAGCGAGAAGTAGCCGACCGCGGCGCCGAGCAGAGCGGGTTTGGCCGGCATGTACAGGTTGTCCATGCTGCCGATCAGGCCGAGCCACATCAGCGGCAGGGTCAACTGGTCCGGCAGCAGGCGCGTGCGCAGGTCGATGCCGGACAATGCCACCAGGAAACAACTGAACACGATCGCGCCGAAGCCCTGCCAGCCGAAGCCGAAGCGCCACACACTGGCGACCACCAGCAGGCTGGTGAGCAGTTCCACCAGCGGGTACTGCGGCGAGATCGGCGCATGGCAGTAGCGGCACTTGCCGCGCAGCGCCAGCCAGCTGAACAGCGGGATGTTTTCGAACCAGGCCAGCTTGTGCTTGCAGTGCGGGCAGTGCGACGGCTCCACCACGATGCCGGGCGGCGGCGGATCGTAGATGTCCGGCAGCTCCAGGATCTCGCGCGAATCGCGCTTCCACTGCCATTCCATGCGCCTGGGCATGCGCAGGATGACCACGTTGAGGAAGCTGCCCACCAGCAGGCCGAGCCCGGCCGCGGCCGGGAAGCCGAGGCCGGGGTGTTGATCGAGAAATGCCATTAATGCTTATCCAACGACGGAGGCCAGCTTGAAGATCGGCAGGTACATGCCGATGACCATGCCGCCGACGATGGTGCCGATGAACACCATGATCAACGGCTCGATCAGGCTGCTCAAGGCATCGACCGCATTGTTCACTTCCTGCTCGAAGTACTCGGCGACCTTGAACAGCATCGCGTCCAGCGCGCCGGCCTCTTCGCCGATCGCGGTCATCTGGATGACCATGTGCGGGAACAGGTTGGTTTGCTTCATCGCCATGTTGACCGGGTAGCCAACCGCGACGTCGTCGCGCATGCGCAGCACGGCTTTTTCGTACACGCTGTTACCGGTGGCGCCAGCGACGATATCCAGCGCCTCCACCAGCGGTACGCCGGCGCGGAAGGTCACCGCCAAGGTACGCGAGAAACGCGCGACCGAGCTGTTGTGCATGATCTGGCCGATGATCGGCACTTTGAGCACCAGTCGGTCCATCCCATGCTGCATCGCAGGCGAACGTTTGTAGGCGAAGATGAAGCCGCCGATGCTGACGATCAGGATGAGCAGCAGCAACCACCAGTAAGACACCATGAAGCCAGAAGCCGCCACGATCATCTGGGTGAAGGCGGGAAGTTCGGCGCCAAAGCCTTTAAAGACGTCTTCGAACTGCGGTACGACCCAAATCAATAGGATCGAGCTGACGATCAAGGCGACGGCCATGACCATGGCTGGGTAAAAGAGGGCCTTCTTGATCTTGCCTTTTAGGGCTTCGATATTTTCTTTGTAGCTGGCTACCGTTTCCAATACGGTTTCAAGTACACCAGCACCCTCGCCAGCCTTAACCAGATTGCGATACAGCTCGTCGAACTGCACTGGGTGCTTGCTGATCGCCTCGTAGAGTGAAGAGCCGCCCTCGATATCGGTGCGGATCTGGTCGACCATCTTCTTCATCCGCGGGTTCTTGTGCCCGCTGGCGATGATCTCCAGCGATCCAACGATCGGGACGCCAGACTTCATCATTGTCGCCATTTGGCGACTAAAGAAGGCGATGTCCTTGGGGCTGATCTTACTGCCGGCAGCTCCGAATAAAGGCTTGGGCTTGGGCTTGACCACCGACGGCGTGATGCCTTGGCGACGAAGTTCGGCACGCAGCAGGTTGGCGTTCTTGGCGATCTGCTCGCCCTTCATCTTGATGCCACGCTTGTCGGTGCCCTCCCAAACGAAGGGCACCTGCTGGCTGGTGCTGCGCGCGATGGGCTCTTTCTTGACTGCGCTGCGAGTTGCGGACATCAGGTCGTCTCCCCGTCCGGCCATCCCCAGGCGGACATGCCAAGCATGGTATCGGTTTCCTTGGCGTCTGACATCCGTAGCTCCCATGATAGAGCTAGATCGCGCTCTGCGAGTGTGACGTGTAGCGTCACTTTATGACCTTTAAGGGCAGATGGTCCATCATGTCGCAAATTCCTGATCTGCCTGCACCTTCGCCTTCGCGCTAAGGCATGATGCGCTTCGGGTAGGGGTTCGGGCATGCGAAGTAAGTTGGCACGCAGTCTGCTTCTCTTACCTCACGTGGCGCTTCGCCGCGGCGCTCGGGGAGTAGGATCCGCGGGCGAGTGCCTACCACCACATTCCATCTCTAGGGGTTCGTTATGAAGAAGCAGCAGGGCTTTACCCTGATCGAACTGATGATCGTGATCGCGATCATCGCTATCCTGGCAGCCATTGCGTTGCCGGCTTACCAGAACTACGTTGCCAAGTCCCAGGTCACTGCCGCACTTGCCGAAGTGACTCCGGCTAAGACGCAGTTCGAAGTGATGGTGAATGACGGGGCTCCTAACGGGAACTACACCTCTGCCAACCTCGGCCTGCCGGCCGCTCCGACCGCTCGTTGCACCAGTTGGACGATCGTCGCTGGCGCCACTGGTTCCATTCAGTGCACCAAGTTGATCGGCAGCCCCAAGATCGCGAATGCCAATGTCACTTGGACCCGTGATACCAACGGTGGTTGGACTTGTTCGACCACCGTCGCCGACAAGCCGAAGTGGGCTCCTTCGACCTGCCAGAACTAATGCTTTAAAAGCATTACTCATGTGTTGAAAAAGCCCCGCTCTCGTAGCGGGGCTTTTTTGTTGGCAAGTTTCAGGTCTATATGCGGAGATGAGCCTTCGTCATTGTTCTGTCTGTTCTGCACCACGGGGGCGACGGGTATAGTCGCTCAGCCCCTGAGGTAGGCGACTCGTACATTGGCGAGGTCCGCGTGTCCGTTAGGCTCTCAAAGGTGAACATATGAATGCAGCTGTATCGGCCAATCTTGTCGGCATCACCGGGATCGCCCGCCGCCTCGTGCAGGACGGTGCGCTGGAGGAAGCCGCGGCGCGGACCGCCATGGCCCAGGCGGCCGAGGCCAAGGTGCCGCTGCCGCAGTGGTTCTCCGAGAAGAAGCTGGTCACCGCCGCGCAGCTGGCCGCCGCCAATGCGATGGAGTTCGGCATGCCGTTGATGGATGTCTCGGTCTTCGATGCCAGCCAGAACGCGATGAAGTTGGTCAGCGAGGAGTTGCTGCAGAAGTACCAGGTGCTGCCGCTGTTCAAGCGCGGCGGCCGCCTGTTCGTCGGCATCAGCAACCCGACCCAGACCCGGGCGCTGGACGACATCAAGTTCCACACCAATCTGACGGTGGAGCCGATCCTGGTCGACGAGGACCAGATCCGCCGGACCCTGGAGCAGTGGCAGGCCAGCAACGATTCCCTCGGCAGCGCGCTGGGCGACGACGAGGGCATGGACAACCTCGATGTCGGCGGCGGCGACGAGGACATGGGCGGCGGTGGCGACACCGGCATCGACGCCAAGGGGGAGGACACCCCGGTCGTCAAGTTCGTGAACAAGGTGCTGGTGGATGCGATCCGCCGCGGCGCGTCCGACATCCACTTCGAGCCCTACGAGGACGACTACCGGGTGCGCCTGCGCATCGACGGCCTGCTCAAGAGCGTGGCCAAGGCGCCGGTCAAGCTCAACCAGCGCATCGCCGCGCGCCTGAAGGTGATGGCGCAGCTGGACATCGCCGAGAAGCGGGTCCCGCAGGACGGCCGCATCAAGCTCAATCTGTCCAAGAACAAGCAGATCGATTTCCGCGTCAGCACCCTGCCCACGCTGTTCGGCGAGAAGATCGTGCTGCGTATCCTGGACGGCAGCGCGGCCAAGCTGGGTATCGACAAGCTCGGCTACGAGCCGGAGCAGCAGAAGCTGTTCCTGGACGCGATCCACAAGCCGTACGGCATGGTCCTGGTCACCGGCCCCACCGGCTCGGGCAAGACGGTGTCGCTGTACACCGCGCTGGGCATCCTCAACGACGACACCCGCAACATCTCCACCGCCGAGGATCCGGTCGAAATCCGCCTGCCCGGGGTCAACCAGGTGCAGCAGAACAACAAGCGCGGCATGACCTTCGCGGCGGCGCTGCGCTCGTTCCTGCGCCAGGATCCGGACATCATCATGGTTGGCGAAATCCGCGACCTGGAGACCGCCGAGATCGCGATCAAGGCCGCGCAGACCGGCCACATGGTGCTGTCCACCCTGCACACCAACGACGCGCCGCAGACCATCGCGCGCCTGATGAACATGGGCATCGCGCCCTACAACATCACCAGTTCGGTGACCCTGGTCATCGCCCAGCGCCTGGCGCGGCGCCTTTGCAACAACTGCAAGCGCCCGGTCCAGTTGCCGGAAAAGGCCTTGCTGGCCGAAGGCTTCACCGAGGCGGAGATCGCCGCCGGCGTCCAACTGTACGAAGCGGTCGGCTGCGACGAGTGCACCGAGGGCTACAAGGGCCGCACCGGCATCTATCAGGTGATGCCGATGAACGACGAGATCGCGGCGATCGTGCTGCAGGGCGGCAACGCCATGGACATCGCCAGCGCCGCGCAGAAGATCGGCGTCAAGGACCTGCGCCAGTCGGCCCTGCTCAAGGCCCGCAACGGCATCACCAGCCTGGCCGAGATCAATCGGGTGACGAAGGATTGAGGAGCCGGGAATGGGGAATCGGGAGTGGGGAATCGGAAAGGCGGCTTTTCCGTCCCTGTTGATCTCCCGGTAGTCCAGGCATTGTTTCCAGGCTTCTCGACGCTTGGCGCGGGCGGGCAATGCCGGCTGTGCCCAACCGCATTACCCCGCTCAATTGGGCGTAGGGCTAAGAGCAGTCGGGAGATCGGCTTTTCCCATTCCCCAATCCCGATTCCCCATTCCCGGCTTCACTACTCCATCCCCAGCTTCTTCAGCTTGTAGCGCAGCGCGCGAAAGGTGATGCCCAACTGTGCCGCGGTGCGGGTCTTGTTCCAGCGGTTCTCTTCCAGCGCTTTCTGGATCGCGGCGCGTTCGAGTTGCTCGATGTAGGACGGCAGGGCGGAGGAGCTGGGGTCGATGTCGACCACGCCGCGCGGCAGGGCCGGGGCGGCTTCGGCGGCGCTGCGGGCGTGGTTGCCGGGTTGCGGCAGGCGCAGGTCGGTGGCGCTGATCTGGTCGTCCTCGGCCATTGCCAGGGCGCGCTCGAGGATGTTTTCCAGTTCGCGCACGTTGCCGGGGAAGGCGTAGCTGCTCAGGGCGTCCAGGGCGGAGGGCGACAGCAGCGGGGTGGGGCGGCCGTGGCTCTTGGCCAGCCGCGCCAGAATCGCCGCGGCCAGTTGCGGCAGGTCGCCGCCGCGCTCGCGCAGCGGCGGCACGCGCAGTTCGATCACGTTGATGCGGTAGTACAGGTCGTGGCGGAAGCGGCCCTCGGCGACCAGGTCGGCCAGGTCCTTGTGGGTGGCCGAGAGGATGCGCACGTCCACCGGCACCTCGGTGGCGGCGCCGACCGGGCGCACCGATTTTTCCTGGATCGCCCGCAGTAGCTTGACCTGCATCGGCAGCGGCAGTTCGGCGACCTCGTCGAGGAACAGGGTGCCGCCGTGCGCGGCCTGGAACAGGCCGGCCTGGTCGGCATGGGCGCCGGTGAAGCTGCCCTTCTTGTGGCCGAAGAACTCGCTTTCCATCAGTTCGGCCGGGATCGCGCCGCAGTTCACCGGGACGAAGGGGCCGGCGGAGCGGGCGCCCTGTTCGTGGATGGTGCGCGCGACCAGTTCCTTGCCCACGCCGGATTCGCCGAGGATGTAGACCGGCGCCTGGTTGCGCGCGACCTTGGCGATGGTGCTGCGCAGGGCGTCCATCGCCGCCGAGGCGCCGAGCAGGCGGCTGGCCTGTTCCGGGGCCGGCGGCGGCGGCGCGGCGCGGCTCTCGCTGTTGAGTTCCAGTGCATGCTTGACCAGGCCGCGCAGCACCTGGATGTCCACCGGCTTGCTGACGAAGTCGAAGGCGCCGGCCTTCAGCGCCTCCACCGCCAGGTCCATGCTGCCGAAGGCGGTGATCATCGCCACCGGCGTGCGCGGGTAATGCTTGGCGATCTCGCTGACCAGTTCGATGCCGTTGCCGTCGGGCAGGCGCATGTCGGTGATGCACAGATCGTAGGGATTGCTCGCCAGCAGTTCGCGCGCTTCGGCGAGGTTGGCGGCGGTGCTGATGCGCAGCCCCATCCGGCCCAGGGTCAGGACCAGCAACTCGCGGATGTCGCGCTCGTCGTCGACGACCAGGGCGCTTCGGGTTTCGTTCATGTGCAGGGAAGATAGCGTAGGAACCGGGGCATGCGCCAATTTACCGGCGCCGGTCGCGCGCTGGCGGAGCGATTCTCACCTGTCAGCCGCTGAGCATGGCGTGCGGGCCGGGCAGGGCGACGCGGAAGCAGGCGCCGCCCGCCGGCACCGGCACGTACTCCAGACGCGCCTGGTTGGCCCGGCACAGCTCGCGGGCGATGTACAGGCCTAGCCCGGTGCCGTGCTCGGAGGTAGTGAAGAACGGCCGGAACAGCTGTGCCGCCACCGCCTCGGGAATGCCGGGGCCGCGGTCCATCACGTCGACGATGGCGTTGCGCTCCTGCAGCGCCACGCGCAGGCGCACCCGCGCCGGCTCCTCCATCACCCGCCCGTACTTGAGCGCGTTGTGCACCAGGGCGCTGAGGACCTGGTGCAGGTGTTTGGGATCGACCAGCGCGTGCACCGGCTGCGGGGCGAGGATCGCTTCGAGGCTGTCGGTCTCGATCGACAGGGTCTGCCGGTATTCCAGGACGAAGCGGCGCACGAACGCGCCCAGGTCCAGGTTCTCCGGATTGGAGCGCTCGCGCCGGGCCAGGCCGAGCACGCTCTCGACGATGCCGTTGGTGCGCTGGCACTGCTGGTGGATGATCTGCAGCAGGCGGCGGTCGGCATCGCCGATCGCCGGCGATTCCTCCAGCAACTGCGAGGCGTAGTTGATCGCGGCCAGCGGGTTGCGGATCTCGTGGGCCAGGCTGGCCGAGAAGCGGCCCAGCGCCGACAGCGTCAGCGATTCGGCGCGCCGTGACACCACCGTGGCGTCGTCGAGGAACACCAGGGTCAGGTCGCCTTCGGCCAGCAGCCGGGCGAAGCGCGGCTGCACCTCCGGCTGGTCCGGCGACAGCTGCAGCGGGCTTTCGTCCTGGTTCCAGCCGTTGCGCCAGCGCTGCAGGCGTCGGGCCAGTTCCGGCGCGGCGCTGGCCAGATCCAGCCGGCCGCTGCCGCTGTTGCCGCCGGTGTCGCCGAGCAGGGCCGATGCGGCCTCGTTGGCCAGCGTCACCCGGTTCTGCGCGTCCACCACCAGCACCCCGGTGCGCATGCGGCGGATGATCAGTTCGTTGATTTCGTAGAGATTGGCCACCTCGGCGCCACGGCGCTCGGCCAGGTGCTGGCTGGTGCGCGCACGCTGGCCGATCCGGTTGCAGATGTAGGCCACCGCCAGGTAGCTGGTGGCGAACATCGCCAGTTCGGCCAGGCTGCGGGTGTTGTCGGCGCCGTCCAGCACGCTCCAGACGTATTCGGCCAGCGTCGCCGCCGAGGCGGTCAGGGCGATGGCGATGCCGCCGCGCAGGCGCAGCAGCATCGCCGCGGCGGCGACGTTGAACAGCAGCATCATCGCGATGCCGGCGCTGGCCGCGGGCAGGGCATGCGCGGCCAGGGTCGCGGCGACGATGTCGGCCAGGGCGCTGAAACCGACGATGGGTGCCAGGTGCGCCTCGTTGCGCCCCCACATCAGCAGCGCCAGCGCCACCGCCAGGTAGGCGGTGGACAAGGTGGCGGCCAGTTGCGGGTAGCGCGGTTCGCCCACCAGCACGCTGAGCGGGCTGAACACAAGGGCGGCGATCAGCCCGGCCACCAGCACCCGGTACAGCGCGAAGAAGTACAGTTCGCGGCGCGGAATGGACTCGATGCGATCGATGAGCGAGGCGCTGGTGGGCAAGCCGGACTCCGGGCGGACAGCGGACGGCGCGAGTATAGGGGCGGCGCCGTCTACGCGGAGGGCGACCGGGGCGGTGGCGACCTGCCTGGGCCGTCACCGCCCTCGACGGGGAAACCGCGATTGCCGTCGCCGGCAGCCCGGCGCCGGATCGGGGCAAGGGCCAAGGACAAGATCGCGGGGTGAGGGAAGCATGGCGTGGGCGCCCGAGTGCCTGCTCCACCCGGCGGTGCCACCGCGGACCCCGCCGGAGGCCTCGGTCGGGCCAGGCCGCCGGCGCTTTTGCGCCGCCGCCCTCGGTCGGCGACAATAGGCGTCCCGTCCGTACCGCTCCCGGCCGCCACTCAGGGCCTGGATCGCTGCGGGACGGCCGTTCCTTTTCCCACGGTGACGCATGAATTTCCACGAATATCAGGCAAAACAACTGCTTGCCGAGTACGGCATCCCGGTCCCGGCCGGCAAGGTCGCGGCGACTCCGGAAGAAGCGGTTGAAGCCGCCAAGTCGCTTGGCGCTGGCCCTTGGATGGTCAAGGCGCAGATCCACGCAGGTGGCCGCGGCAAGGCCGGCGGCGTCAAGTTCTGCAAGACCACCGACGATGTGAAGGCCGTTGCCGAGAAGCTGCTCGGCACCAAGATGGCTACCTACCAGACCGCCGGCGTCGAGCTGCCGATCAACCTGGTGCTGGTGACCACCGCCGGCGAGATCGTCAAGGAGCTGTACCTGTCGGTGCTGGTCGACCGCGGCACCCGCACCATCAGCTACATCGCCTCCTCCGAGGGCGGCATGGAGATCGAACAGGTCGCCGCCGAGACCCCGGACAAGATCCACACCCTCAACGTTGACTTCGTCGAGGGCGTGCAGGGTTACCACGGCCGCGACATCGGCTTCAAGATGGGCCTGACCGCCAAGCAGGCCGGCCAGTTCGCCAGCATCATGGTCAACCTGTACCGCATCTTCAACGAGAAGGATCTGGCCCTGGTGGAGATCAATCCGCTGGCCATCCTCGACGACGGCAACCTCTACGCGCTGGACGGCAAGTTCAACAGCGACGACAACGCCAACTTCCGCCACAAGGAACTGGTCGCCATGCGCGACAAGTCCCAGGAAGACGAGACCGAAGTGACCGCTTCGGAGCTGGACATCAACTACGTCACCATGGACGGCAACATCGGCTGCATGGTCAACGGTGCCGGTCTGGCCATGGCGACCATGGACGTGATCAAGCTCAACGGCGGCGAGCCGGCGAACTTCCTGGACGTGGGCGGCGGCGCCAACAAGCAGCGCGTGATCGAGGCGTTCAAGCTGATCCTGTCCTCGGACAAGGTCGAAGGCATCTTCGTCAACATCTTCGGCGGCATCGTCCGCTGCGACATGATCGCCGAGGGCATCATCGCGGCGGTCAAGGAAGTGGGCGTCAAGGTGCCGGTCGTGGTGCGCCTGGAAGGCACCAACGTGGAAGAAGGCAAGCAACTGCTGCGCGACAGCGGCATGGCCATCATCCCGGCCGACAACATCAACGACGGCGCCAAGAAGGTCGTTGAAGCTGTCAAGAACGCCGCCTGATCCACGACACCAAGGAACTCCAATGTCTGTTTTGATCAACAAGAACACCAAGGTGATCGTGCAGGGCTTCACCGGCCAGCAGGGCACCTTCCACGCCACTCAGATGATCGAGTACGGCACCCAGGTCGTCGGCGGCGTCACGCCGGGCAAGGGCGGCACCACCCACATCGACCTGCCGGTGTTCAACACCGTGGCCGATGCCGTGCAGAGCACCGGCGCCGACGCCTCGGTGATCTACGTGCCGCCGCCGTTCGCGGCCGACGCGATCCTGGAAGCGGCTGCGGCCGGCATCAAGGTCATCGTCTGCATCACCGAAGGCATCCCGGTGCTGGACATGCTGCGCGTCAAGAACGTGCTGACCCGCTCGCATCCGGACACCGTGCTGATCGGGCCGAACTGCCCCGGCGTGATCACCCCGGGCGAGTGCAAGATCGGCATCATGCCGGGCCACATCCACAAGCCGGGCAAGATCGGCATCGTCTCGCGTTCGGGCACGCTGACCTATGAAGCGGTCAAGCAGACCACCGAAGTCGGCCTGGGCCAGTCCACCTGCATCGGCATCGGCGGCGACCCGATCAACGGCCTGAACTTCGTCGACTGCCTCAAGCTGTTCAACGAAGATCCGCAGACCGAAGGCATCATCATGGTCGGCGAAATCGGCGGCGACGCCGAGGAAGCCGGTGCCGAGTACATCGCCAAGCACGTCAAGAAGCCGGTCGTCGGCTTCATCGCCGGTGCTTCGGCCCCGGCCGGCAAGCGCATGGGCCACGCCGGTGCGATCGCCTCGGGCGGCAAGGGCACGGCCGAAGGCAAGTTCGCGGCGATGGAAGCCGCAGGCGTCAAGACCGTCCGCTCGCCGGGCGACCTGGGTGCGGCGATCGCCTCGCTGGTGAAGTAAGCCGTCAGCGCTGCGGCAGCGACCCGCCTTCGGGTGCGTCGTTGTCGCCGCCGCTGTCCGCAAGGGCCTCGCGCGAGCGAGGCCTTTTGCGTTTAGAGGATCCGGTACGCGGCACTGCCGCAGTGTCCCTGGCGCGACGAGGCGGATGGGGCGGGCACGCACTGCTGCCCCGCCAACGTCTGCGCAATCAAGCAGTTGCGCCATCCCCTTGGTCGCCATTCGTCCCTGAGGCCCCGCCATTGGTCCCCTGGCCGGGTGGTGCCGTCCCTGCGTTGCCGACACTGTCCGGCACTGTGCCGACACTGCCGCCACTTTCTTCGGCAGCGACAGGAGCGGATGCGTGATCAGGCGATGGCGGGCAGCGGTATGCGGGGCGGGCATGGCGATGGGTATCGGCGGCATCTGCGCGGCGGCGCCAGGCGACTGGGTCAGTTATGCCGGCGCGCCCGGCGGCGGGCAGTATTCGCCGCTGACCCAGATCACCCCGGACAACGTCGGCCGGCTGCGCATCGCCTGGTCGTTCCGCACCGGCGAACTCGGCGCGGGCCTGCCCGATCCGGAACGGCGCCGCTTCGAGGCCAATCCGCTGGTGCTGGGTGGGCGCATGTATCTCACCACCGGGACCGGCATCGCCTTCGCGCTGGATGCGACCAGCGGCCGCGAACTGTGGTCCTTCGATGCCAAGGTCGCGCGCAACAAGCACTACAGCGACCCGGCCTCGCGCGGGGTGAGTTTCTGGCGCGACACCCAGGCGACGGCGGGCGCGTGCCGCGAGCGCATCGTGTACGGCACTCTGGATGCGCGGCTGATCGCGCTGGATGCCGCCGACGGCAAGCCCTGCGCCGGGTTCGGCAAGGACGGCATGATCGACCTGCATGCCGGCATCGATGTGCACGACAACGCCAGCGATGCCTGGGCTAACTATGCGGTGACCTCGCCGCCGGTGGTGGCCGGCGACGTGCTGGTGGTCGGCAGCTCGATCGGCGACAACCGCGGGCATGCGCTGGAGCAGGGCGTGGTGCGTGGCTACGACGCGCGCAGCGGCCGCGAACTGTGGCGCTGGGATCCGGTGCCGCGCGATCCGGCCAAGGCCGCCGCCGC
>NZ_AQOJ01000227.1:0-328 GCF_000364685.1 Xanthomonas sp. SHU 166 | reverse complement strand
TTACGGCGGCGAGCGCCTGGGCGACAACCGCGACACCGACTCGCTGGTGGCGCTGGACCTGCACAGCGGGCGCCGGGTGTGGGCGCAGCAGCTGGTGCATCACGATCTGTGGGACTACGACCTGGCCTCGCAGCCGGTGCTGACCACCGTGCAGACTGCGCAGGGACCGCGCGCGGCGGTGCTGCAGGCGACCAAGACCGGCTTCCTGTTCGCTTTCGATCGCCGCGACGGCACGCCGCTGTTCCCGATCAGCGAGGTGCCGGTGCCGGCTTCCGACGTGCCGGGCGAACGCGCCTCGCCGACCCAGCCGATGCCCGAACCGGGGCTG
>NZ_AQOJ01000226.1:0-12040 GCF_000364685.1 Xanthomonas sp. SHU 166 | reverse complement strand
CTCGGCGACGGCGGACGGCTTGCCTCCAGGCGCGGCCGGCGCGACAGCCGGTGCGGTGCCACTGGCCGGCGGCAGCGACGGCGTCGCCCCCGCCCCTGCACCACTCTCCAGCCGGCCCACGCGGCCATCCAGGTCGAGGTACTGGTCCTTGATCTGCTGCTTGAGCTGGTCGTTGCTGTGCTGCAGTTGTTCGATCGTGGCTTCCATCGACTGCATCTGCGTCCGCAGCTGGTTGAGCTGGTTCAGGATGTCGGTGTTGGCCTGGGTATTCATGGCCTGCTGCTCGAGCGCGGAAACGCGGTCGGCCAGGCTTGCGCGCTGCGCATGAGCCGGCGCGGCGGCCACGAGGGCCGCCGCGACGATCATCGATGTAAGGACACCGATACGCATCTTTTCTTACTGCGCCGTGTATACGATCTCGACGCGACGGTTCTGCGACCAGCAGGACTCGTTCGACTCGGTGCAGACCGGACGCTCTTCGCCGTAGCTGACCACGGTCAGCTGCGCAGCCGAGCCACCGTTGGCCTGCAGCGCCGAGGACACGGCGTTGGCACGACGCTCGCCCAGGCCCATGTTGTACTCGCGCGAACCGCGCTCGTCGGTGTTGCCCTGCAGGGTGATGCGCGAGGACGGACGGTCACGCAGGTACTTGGCGTGGCAGGCCATGATCGCCTGGAACTCCGGCTTCACGGTGTCCTTGTCCAGGTCGAAGTAGACCACGCGCTGACGCAGGCAGGAATCGGTGTCCAGGTCGCCCGGGCCGTACAGACCGGAGGTCGACGGGCCGGTCGGGGCGGTGGTACCGGTGGTGCCGGTGGTGTCGGTCTGGGGCTGTTCCTTGACCTTCTTGGCGCAGCCGGCCAGAGCTGCAACGGACAACAGCGAAACAAGCAGAACGCGGGTGGTCTTGTTCATGGCGATACCTTGTGGCTCCTGGGCCGATGAGGGGTTCAACAGCGAAATATTAACACCAAACTTACATGTCAACGTGCGGTGCGATACGGCGACCAGGACGGCTCGCGCACGTCGCCATCGGCGAGCACCAGGCGCTGTCGCACGCGGGCATCGGCCGAGACCGCGTACAGCACGCCACGGCCGCCTTCACGCGCCGCATACAGCACCATGCTGGCGTTGGGGGCGAAGCTCGGCGACTCGTCCAGCGAACCGGTCGACAGCGTGCTCCAGCGCGGCGAACCCAGGCTGCGGTCCATCATCGCGATCTTGTAGGTGTTGCCGCTGCCCTGGGCCACGACCAGCTTGTTGCCGTCGTAGGACACGCTCGGGGTCGCGTTGTAGTTGCCCTGGAAAGTGATGCGGGTGGCGCTGCCGCCGGTGGCCGGCACCTGGTAGATCTGCGGACGGCCGCTGCGGTCGGAGGTGAAGTAGATGCTGTTGCCGTCCGGCGCCCAGGTCGGCTCGGTGTCGATGCCGAAGTGGTTGGTCAGCTGGGTCAGCTGCTTGCTGCCCAGGTCCATCACGTAGATCTCCGGGTTGCCGCTGCGCGACAGCGCCAGCGCCAGCTTCTTGCCGTCCGGCGAGAACGACGGGGCGCCGTTGATGCCGCGGAAGCTGGACACCAGCTGGCGCGCACCGGTGGCGATGTCCTGGATGTAGATCGACGAGTTGCCACGCTCGAAGCTCACGTAGGCCAGCTTCTTGCCGTCCGGGCTCCAGTTCGGCGACAGCAGCGGCTCGGCCGAGCGGACGATGGTCTGCGGGTTGTAGCCGTCGGAGTCGGCGACCATCAGCGCATAGCGCATCGCCCCGCCCTTGCCGCTTGCGGTGACGTAGGCGATGCGGGTCCAGAACGCGCCGCGCACGCCGGTGATCTTCTCGTAGATGGCGTCGGCCATCTGGTGGGCGACGTCGCGCATGGCGTTGGCGCGGGCGGTCATGGCCAGGCCGAGCATGCGCTCGCCCTTGCCCACGTCGAACAGTTCGTACTCGACGCGGTAGGCGCCCTCGCCGGCGTCCATCACCCGGCCGACGACCAGGTAGCTCTGCTTCAGCGCACGCCAGGTGGCGAACTGCACCTCGCTGCCGCGGGTCGGGCGCTCCACGATCTGCGATTCGGGCAGGTTGCGGAACTGGCCGGAGCGATCCAGGTCGGCGCGGACCACCGCGGCGACGTCGGTGCTCGGCGGGGTCGCCGATCCCTGGTACGGCATCGGCACGACGGTGATCGGGGTCGCCGAGGCATTGCCGCCGACGATGTCGATTTCCAGGCCCTTGTCCTGCGCGGACGCGGCGAGAGGCAGCAACAGGGCGGTGAGAACGGCAAGCCAGCGCGGCAGTTTCTTCATGGGTCGCTCAGCAGGATCGGAAAGGCGCAAGAGATAGCAATGCGCGGGTGAACGTATTCGCAATCATGAACCATCGCCATGTGAAGCCGATGGCAGGACGCAGCACATTATCGCCCATCGCATGTCGGGTGGATGGCTGGGGCGCGCGCAACGCGGCGTCAGCCGCCGGGCTCATTGGTCCTGGGCGGTGAAGTTGAAGGTCAGGTTGCGCGCGAACACGGTCTCGAAACCACGGTAGGGCAAGGGCTGGGCGCGCAGCACCGCGGCCTCGATCGAGCGGCGGCCGGCCTCGTCATAGGGACAGTCGGGGCTGACCTTGGCCTGCATGACCTGGCCACCTGGGATCTGGGTGATCGAGATCTTGCACTTCTGCCCCAGCGGCACCGAGTCCGGGCGCACCCACTGGCTCAGCACCGCCTGCTGGATCGCGGCGGCGTACTTGGCCTGCAGGTCGGTATTGGTGCCGTTCTGGCCCGGCGCCTGCTGCGGCGTGGTGGCCGCGGCCGCCGACGCCTTCTTGGCGTTCAGGTCGGCGATCTGCTGCAGCTTCTGCTGCGCCAGTTGGGCCTCGCGCTCCAGCTTCTCGCGCTGCTTGCGGATGTCGGCGATCTTCTTCTGCCGCTCCTCTTCCTGCTGCGCGGCCAGGCGTTGCTTCTGCTCGGCCTCCTGCTGACGCTTCTGCTCGGTCAGGTCGATCTGTTCCTGGCGGCGCTTGGCCTCCTGCTCCTGCTTCTCCTTTTCCTGGGAGATCGCGGTGCGGGTGGCGCGGTCCTGGTCGACCTTGTCGGGCACCGGGACGAAGTCCTGCGCCTTCTGCTGCTGCGGGGTCGGCGCCTGCTGCGGCTTGGGCGTGGGCAGCGGCTGCGGCGGCGGCACCGTGTCTTCTTCGGCGACGTCCTTGACCGGTTCGGGCAGCGGCTCGGGCAAGGGCTTGGGCGCGTCCTTCACCGCTTTCTGCGCCGAGCGCACGTCGGCGGCCGAGACCACCAGCGAGGCCTCGACCATCGGCGAACCGGCGGCGGGTTCGACCTGGCGCACCGGCGACCACCACCAGGCCAGGAAGAACAGCAGCGCGATCAGCACGTGCACGCCCACCGCCAGCGCGATGCCGTACATCAGGCCGTCGTTGTCGCCCCTGGCCAGCGGCGGTCGGTTTTCGGCTTCAGCGTGCATTGTTTCCGGGCTGACTCATCAGGCCGACCTTGGGCACCCCGGCCTGCTGCAGCATGACCATGGTGTCCATGACCAGTTGGTAGTTCGAGGTACCGGGCGCAGCGACGAACACCGGCACGTCCTTGTTCTGGCCGACGAAGGCCTGGATCTTCGCCTTCAGCTCCGGCGCGGCGATCTTCTCCGGCTTGCCGTCCTGCAGGGTCAGGGTGTAGCGGCCTTCGGCGTCGACGGTGACGATCACCGGATCCTTCTTGCTCTCCACCGAGCGCGCGGTGGAATCGGGCAGGTCCACGTCCACGCTCAGGCTGAGCAAGGGCGCGGTGACCATGAAGATGATCAGCAGCACCAGCATCACGTCGATGTACGGCACGACGTTGATCTCGGACTTGAGCTTGCGGCGCTTGCGGCGGGAAATGGCGGCAGTCATGCGGGAATCCTGGGAGTCGTGGACAGGCGGGCGACGCTCAGTCGCCGCTGGCCTGGCGCTGCAGGATGGAGCTGAACTCTTCGGAGAAGGTCTCGAAGCGCACGGCCAGGCGCTCGACCCGGGTGGTGAAGCGGTTGTAGGCCCACACCGCCGGGATCGCCACGAACAGGCCGATGGCGGTGGCGAACAGCGCCTCGGAGATGCCCGGCGCGACCGCGGCGATGCCCGCCTGCTGGCCGCTGTTGATCATGTCGTGCATGGTCACCATGATGCCGAACACGGTGCCGACCAGGCCCACGTACGGGGCGGTGGAGCCGATGTTGGCGAGCAGTTCCAGGTTGCGCTCCAGGCGGTCGACCTCGCGCGCGTAGGTCGCGCGCATCGCCCGCTGCGCGCCTTCCAGCTGGATGCGCGCATCGAGCCGGCGCTTGTCGCGCAGGCGGGTGAACTCGCGGAACCCGGCCTCGAAGATCGCCTCCAGGCCACCGACCACGCGGTTGCGGTCGGTGGCGCCGGCGTAGAGCTTGCTCAGGTCGGTGCCGGACCAGAAGCGGTTCTCGAAGTCGTCGGCCTCGCGGTTGGCGTCCTTGAACACCTTGCCCTTGCGGAAGATGATGACCCAGCTGATCAGCGAGCCGAGCAGCAGCAGCAGCACGATCACCTTGACCGGCAGGCTGGCCTTGACCATCAGGTCCAGGTAGTTGATGCCGCCATGGGCGGCGGTGCTGGCGACGGCCTGGGTGGCGGTCTGGGTCACGTCCTGCGGCAGCGCCTCCACCACCGTGTCCTGCAGGGCCAGGAGCAATGCGATCATCCGTCGTTCCTCAGTAATTCGGCTTCAGTGATTTCAAGAACTTTCAATGCATCGTGCAGCGCGTCGTCCATGCCGCGCGGGCGGAAGCTGCCGGCGCTGAGCGCGGCCACCCGCACCTGCGCGCACGACAGCAGCTCCCCGTCGTCGCGGCGGATCGACTGCGCGAACACCAGGCTGGCGCGCTTGCATTGCGACAGCGCGACGCCGACCTGCAGGGAATCGTCCAGGCGTGCCGGGCGCAGGAAGTCGAGCTGCATCGCGCGCACCGCGAACACCAGATCGTGTTGCAGGCGCAGACGCTCCTGACCATACCCCAGCGCCCGCAACCACTCCGTGCGCGCCCGCTCCAGGAAGGCCACGTAGCGCGCGTGGTAGACCACGCCACCGGCGTCGGTATCTTCCCAGTAGACGCGTGTCGGCCAACTGAATAGCCGGGAATCGGGAACGGGGAATGGGGAATCGGCGGTCAAGAGCGGCGCTCCTGTCGATAGCTGGGTAACCAGAACATCCTAGAACAGCGCCCCCGATTCCCCATTCCCGATTCCCAATTCCCGGTGCTTGGGCTGCAGGCCCAAGTGCAGATAGGCCTTGTTGGTGGCCATGCGGCCGCGGGCGGTGCGGATCAGGTAGCCCTGCTGGATCAGGTAAGGCTCGATCACGTCCTCCAGGGTGCCGCGCTCCTCCGAGAGCGAGGCGGCCAGCGACTCGACGCCGACCGGGCCGCCGTCGAAGTACTCGATGATGGTGCGCAGCATGCGCCGGTCCAGCTCGTCGAAGCCCTCGGCGTCGACCTTGAGCATCTGCGTGGCGGCCTGCGCCACGGCCAGGTCGATCTGCCCGCCGGCGCGGACCTGGGCGAAGTCGCGGACCCGCCGCAGCAGGCGGTTGGCGATGCGCGGGGTGCCGCGCGCGCGGCGCGCGATCTCGGCGCAGCCATCGGCGTTGCAGGCGATGCCGAGGATGCTGGCGGAGCGGCGCACGATCTGCGCCAACTCGTCCGGGGTGTAGAAGGCCAGGCGCTGGACGATGCCGAAGCGGTCGCGCAAGGGCGCGGTCAGCAGGCCGGCGCGGGTGGTGGCGCCGATCAGGGTGAACGGCGGCAGGTCGATCTTGATCGAGCGCGCGGCCGGGCCCTCGCCGATCATGATGTCGATCTGGAAGTCTTCCATCGCCGGATACAGCACTTCCTCGACCACCGGCGACAGGCGGTGGATCTCGTCGATGAACAGCACGTCGTGCGGCTGCAGGTTGGTCAGCAGCGCGGCCAGGTCGCCGGCCTTCTCGATCACCGGGCCGGAGGTGACCCGCAGATTGACCCCGAGCTCGTTGGCGATGACGTGGCTGAGCGTTGTCTTGCCCAGGCCCGGCGGCCCGAAGATCAGCACATGGTCCATCGCCTCCCCGCGCGCCTTGGCCGCCTCGATGTAGATCGACAGCTGCTCGCGCACCGGCTGCTGGCCGAGATAGTCGTCCAGCCGCTTGGGGCGGATGCTGGCCTCGGCCGCGTCATCCTCGCGGGTGGCGCTGCTGGCGATGATGCGGTCCATGGAAAGCCGGGAATGGGGAATCGGGAATGGGGAATCGAGCGGACAATAGTAGCGGTTGGCGGCACGGCTGGCGCCTACTTTGATGGTCGCCGCCTGGTTTCAGGCCGAACGCCGCGGCCGTTGCCTTTCCCTATTCCCCATTCCCGCTTCCCCATTCCCAAGGCCGCGACACCGTCGCGGCCTCAGATCTCCACCTGCGCGCCCAGTTCCACCAGGCGGTTGCCGGGGATGCGGAAGAAGCCGGTGGCGGGGGCGGCGTTGCGGTGCATGACCGCGAACAGCTTGTCGCGCCAGATCGGCATGCCGCGGTTGGCGCTGGCCACGATGGTCTCGCGGCTGGCGAAATAGGTGGTGTCCATGGGGTCGAAGTAGATCCCGCCCTGGTCGCAGGAGCGCATCAGCGCCAGCGGCACGTCCGGGGTCTCCATGAAGCCGAAGCGCACGTAGACGCGATAGAACTCGTCGCCGATCGCGTCGATCTTCAGCCGCTGCCCGGCCGCCGCGTACGGCACCTGCAGGGTTTCGACGGTCAGGAACACGTTGCGCTCGTGCAGCACCTTGTTGTGCTTGAGGTTGTGCATCAGCGCGTGCGGCACCACCATCGGGTCGGCGGTCAGGAACACCGCGGTGCCGGGCACGCGCACCGGCGGCGCCAGCATCAGCCCGGGCAGGAAGGTGTCGAGCTTGATGCCGTCCTTGCGGATCTCGTCGTGCAGCAGCTTGCGGCCGCGGCGCCAGGTACGCATCAGGGTGAACAGGATCAGGCCCAGCAGCAGCGGGAACCAGGCGCCGTCCAGGAACTTGATGATGTTGGCGTAGAAGAACGCGCAGTCCACCGCCAGGAACACCAGCGCGAACAGCCACAGCAGCGGCGCCGGCACGCGCGGGTTGGCGCGCGCATAGATGACCATCAGCACGGTGGTGATCAGCATGGTGCCGGTGACCGAGACGCCGTAGGCGGTGGCCAGCGAGGTGGAGTCGCCGAAGCCGATCACCGCCACCACCACCAGCGCCAGCAGGCACCAGTTCACCGCCGGCACGTAGATCTGGCCGATCGTGGAGTGCGAGGTGTGGCGGATGTGCATGCGCGGGATGTAGCCCAGCTGCATGGCCTGGCTGGCCACCGAGTAGGCGCCGGTGATCAGCGCCTGCGAGGCGATCACCGTGGCCGCGGTGGCCAGCACGATCATCGGGTACAGCGCCCACTCCGGCACCGCCTCGTAGAACGGGTTGCTGACTGCCGCAGGATCGCGCAGCACCAGCGCGCCCTGCCCCAGGTAGGTCAGGGTCAGCATCGGCAGCACCACGCACTGCCACGAGCGGCGGATCGCCTTGGCGCCGAAATGGCCCATGTCCGCGTACAGCGCCTCGCCGCCGGTCACCGCCAGCACCACCGCACCGAGCACGAACACCGCGTGCCAGTTGTGTTCGGCGAAGAAGCGCACGCCCCACCACGGGTTCAGCGCGTGCAGCACTTCCGGCGCGCGCGTCATGTTGTAGACGCCGATCGCGCCCAGCGCCACGAACCAGACCAGGGTGATTGGCCCGAACGCCTTGCCCACCCGCTCGGTGCCGTAGCGCTGGGCCATGAACAGCATGCCCAGCACCACCAGGGTGATCGGCACCACGAACGGTTCCAGCTTGGGCGCGGCCACCTCCAGGCCTTCCACCGCCGACAGCACCGAGATGGCCGGGGTGATCACGCCGTCGCCGAAGAACAGCGAGGCGCCGAAGATGCCGAGGATGCCGACCACGTACATCGAGCGCGAGCCGCCCGGCAGTGTCCGCTGGGCCAGCGCGGTCAGCGCCATGATGCCGCCCTCGCCATCGTTGTCGGCGCGCATGATCACGGTGACGTACTTGACCGTGACCACCAGCATCAGCGCCCAGAACACCAGCGACAGGATGCCCAGCACGGTGTCGTGGTCCGGGGTCAGCCCGTAGTGCGGCGAGAACGCTTCCTTGAGCGTGTACAGCGGACTGGTGCCGATGTCGCCGAAGACCACGCCGATGGCGGTCAGCATCACCCCAAAGCCCGTCTTGGCGTGCGGATCGTGGCTGCCCGGGCGGGCGGCGGAACTGGAGGAGCTGGACATGGTGGGAAGAGTAGCGCCAGAACGTGAAGAAAGAGCGGGAAGCCGAGCCGACCCGAGGTCAGCGCAGCGCCGCCTGCAGGGCCTTGCGGATCACCGTGGCGACCTCGTCGCCGTCGGCGGCGGCGTCGCGCGCCATCTTCGCCGCCTCGGCCGGCTTGTAGCCGAGCTGCTGCAGCGCCACCGTGGCCTCGGAGACCGCGTCGGTACCCAGTTGTCCGGTCACCGGCG
The DNA here is from genome assembly GCF_000364685.1 of Xanthomonas sp. SHU 166. NCBI lineage: Bacteria > Pseudomonadati > Pseudomonadota > Gammaproteobacteria > Lysobacterales > Lysobacteraceae > Xanthomonas > Xanthomonas sp. SHU 166. Next base: position 3,452 of record NZ_AQOJ01000226.1, on the reverse strand, counting down.
CACCGCCGCTGAAGTCGGCGGCGCGGTCGCGCAGTTCCACCACCATGCGCTCGGCGGTCTTCTTGCCGATACCGGGGATGCGGGTCAGCGCGGTGACGTCGGCGGCGGTGATCAGCCGCGCGAACTCGTCGACGCTGACCCCGGACAGCACCGCCAGCGCGATCTTCGCGCCAATGCCGCTGACCCGCTGCACGTCCCGGAACAGCCGCCGCTCGCCCTCGCGCAGGAAGCCGTACAGCGACACGCTGTCCTCCTTCTGCGCATAGTGGGTGAACAAGATGACGTCGCGACCGACGTCGGGCAGGTCGTAGAAGGTGCTCATCGGCGCCTCCAGCTCATACCCCACCCCACCCACGTCGATCACCAGCCACGGCGGCTGCTTGTAGGCCAGGATCCCGCGCAGACGGCCGATCATTGGGCGCCTCGTGCGAGACGCGGGGAATGGGGAAACGGGAATGGGGAATGGAAAAAGCGGAGGACCGCTTCACCGCTTCTGCTGTTCCGATTCCCGATTCCCGACTCCCGATTCCCAGCCTTTGTCATTTTCTACTCCACGCCTGCTGCGTGCTGACGCCCAGGCGCTGCGCGGTGGCGCGCACGTGGGCATGGGTGATGGCGACGGCCAGTGCGTCGGCGGCGTCGGCCTGAAGTTTGCCGGTCAGGCTCAGCATGAGACCGACCATGTGTTGCACCTGTTGCTTCTCTGCCGCGCCCTTGCCGACCACGGCGAGCTTGATCTCTTTCGCCGCGTACTCGTGCACCGGCAGTTCGCGCAGCACCGCCGCGCAGATCGCCGCGCCGCGGGCATGGCCGAGCTTCAGCGCCGCGTCGGCGCTCTTGCCCATGAACACGCGTTCGATCGCCACTTCCTGCGGCCGGTACTCCTCGATCAGCGCGTCCAGCCCGTGCAGCAGGCGCTTGAGCCGCAGCGCGAAGTCGCCCTCGCCGAGCAGTACCAGCGGCGCGTGGTGCACGTGGCGGGTACGGCCGGCCGCGTCCACGTCGATGATGCCCACGCCGGTGCGCTGCGAGCCGGGGTCGATGCCGAGGATGCGGGTAGAGCCGGGATTGGGGAATCGGGAATCGGGAATCGTAAAAGCAGCGCCCGTGCGAGCAGAGATGCCCGTGGCAGCCATCGACGTCGGCGATGCCTCCGGCACCGGCACGACGCCGCTCCGGGTTCCGGGTCTTGGGCCCCGGGCCCCGGGTTTCATGATGTCAGCCCCCGTCACTCAGCGCGGCCTGGTCGACGTTGGAATAGACGTTCTGCACGTCGTCCAGGTCTTCCAGCATGTCCAGCAGCTTGCGCACCTGCACCGCGGTATCGCCGTCCACGGCGATGTCGTTGTCGGCGCGGAAGGTGATTTCGGCGTGGTCGGCGGACAGGCCGGCCGCGTCCATGGCGTCCTTGACCGTCTGGAACGCCTCCGGCGCGGTCAGCACGTCGATCGCGCCGTCCTCGGGGTAGACCACGATGTCGTCGGCGCCGGCCTCGATCGCCACCTCGGTGATCTTCTCCTCATCCGCGCCGGCGGCGAAGCTGAGCACGCCCAGGCGCTTGAACATGAAGGCCACCGAGCCGTCGGTGCCCATGTTGCCGCCGCACTTGCTGAAGGCGTGGCGCACGTCGGCCACGGTGCGCACGCGATTGTCGGTCAGGCAGTCGACGATCACCGCCACCCCGCCCGGGGCATAGCCCTCATAGCGCACTTCCTCGTACTCCACGCCTTCCAGTTCGCCGGTGGCCTTCTTGATCGCGCGCTCGATCACGTCCTTGGACATGTTCGAGGCCAGCCCCTTGTCCATCGCCACGCGCAGCCGCGGGTTGTTGGACGGATCGCCGCCGCCGGCGCGCGCGGCGACGCCGATCTCGCGGATGATCTTGGTGAAAATCTTGCCGCGCTTCGCATCGGATGCGTTCTTGCGGGCTTCGATCGAGGGGCCTCTACCCATGGGGCGTTCCGGACAGTTGTAAGGACAAGACGCGGATTTTACCTGATGCCGCGCACATCCCGCGGCCCGGCCGCGCCGACGACCGACCGCGCGTGCGACCGGCGCATGCCGCCCGTTCCCCGGCCGGCGCCCACTCCAGCGCACGTCGGCCCGTGCTGCCGGTCGAACCTTGGCGGACTGTCTACCCATGCGCGCCACATCGCTGCCAGAACTGTCACGCCCCACCTGGAGGCTGAACCCGTAAGTCGCGCCCGCTTTCCATCGCACCGAAAGGAGATCCCTCATGTCCCGCACCACCCCCGCCCCGTTCCTGTCGCTGGCCCTGCGCTGCCTGGGCCTGCTCGCCCTTGCCGCCCCGGGCCTGGCCAGCGCCCAGACCGATGCCTTCCGGGGCCGCTACAACGCCGGCGTCACCACCTATGCGATCAGCGGCCAGGAACCCCGCGCGACGGGCAAGTACCCGGTCTACGTGCATATCGGCGGGACCGGCGAGAACTACCAGAGCAACTGGGCGATGGCCGCGGTGAATGCCGCCGCGGCCAAGGGCTTCGTGGCGGCCTCGGTGGAGTACGACAACGCCAGCTTCGGCAGCTGCGGCGTCATCGGCAACCGCGCCAAGGCCATCTTCGACGCGCAGAACATCAACAGCGCCATCGCCCAGCTCTGCGCCCGCGACAAGGCCGATTGCTCCAAGGGCGTGGTGACCGGCGGGCTCAGCCAGGGCTCGATCATCTCGGTGCTGGCGCACGACTACGATCCCCGGGTCGCCGCCTCGTTCGGCCAGGGCACCGGTACGACCTACACCGCCTACTACAACCTGGCCTCCTGCATCGCCGACGGCAACCACAGCCTGCCGTCCGATCGCCTGCGCATCATCAACGGCGAGCGCGACATGTTCGTCGGCGGCACCGAGAACGTCGCCCGCACCCAGGCGCAACTGGTCACCGGCCTGCGCTGCGACGGGCAGCAGTCGTGCTTCCGCAGCAACGGCAGCGGCTGGTACGTCGTCAAGGACCGGGAGGTGCAGGACCTCTACGCCGACCACTGCTTCATGGGCTTCGGCGGCTATCCAGGCACCCAGTGCACGGGCGTGCTGGTCGACGGCAACTACCGCAGCGGCACCGCCGCCTGGGCGCTCAACCCCACGCTGGACTGGCTGAAGACCTTCGTGACGCCGTAAGCGGCGGCATCGCCTGTGCCGGCACCAAGGCGGTCGCGCGGACACCGCGACGCGGCGCCAGCCACCGCCGCCGCCGGACGCTCGATGTCTGGCGACCGGCTCAGGCGGCGAAGCGGCCGTCGCGCAGGAAGGCGGCGGTCTGCTGCGCGGCCTGCGCCGAGAACAGCAGGCCGCTGTGACTGGCGCGAACCTGGCAGTGATCGCCCAGGCCGGGCACGCGGGTCTCGGCCAGGGCCACGCTGCCGTCGGACTCCGGCCCCAGCGCGACAAAGCGTGCGCCCAGCCCGCGCGCCACGGTGCCGGCGACCATGCCGACCTC
>NZ_AQOJ01000225.1:0-1826 GCF_000364685.1 Xanthomonas sp. SHU 166 | reverse complement strand
GCAGGCTGTACGCGCGAGCCGTCGTCCGCGACGGCTCGCGCTCCTGCTGCCCCGCCCGCCGTTGCGGCACCGGCATCCGCCGCGCCCGCCACGACGCTGCCGGCCGATGCGCCGGTGCTGCGGGTCTGTGCCGATCCCGGCAACATGCCGTTGTCCGATCGTGCAGGCGAGGGCTTCCAGAACAAGATCGCCCAGGTGGTGGCCGCGGAGATGGGCCGGCGCCTGGAGTACGAATGGCGCAGCTACTACCAGCGCGGCCTGGCGCGCAGCACGATCAACGCCGGGCGCTGCGACGTGCTGATGGACATGAACAGCGATTTCGAGATGGGCTTGCCCACGCGCCCGCTGTATCGCTCCACCTATGTGCTGGTCACCCGCAAGGGCCTGGACCTGCGTCCTGCCTCGCTGGACGATCCGGCGCTGAAAAAGCTCAAGGTCGGCGTGTTCCAGAGCTCGCCGGCGCGGCAGGCGCTGTTCGACCATGGCGTGCAGGGTGAAGTGCAGTACCTGTTCTACGATTCGGCCAGCGCGCCGCAGGAGCATCCCGGCAAGCTCGCCGAGCAGGTCGCCGCCGGCAAGCTCGATGCCGCCGAATCCTGGGGGCCGGTGGCCGGTTACTACGCCGCGCGCGGCGGTCTGGGCGTGGTGCCGTTGAACGTCATCGACAACGAGGTGCTGGAGTATTCGATGGCGTGGGCGGTGTCGCGCAAGAACGCGGCACTGCGCGATGCGCTGAACGCGGCGATGCAGCGCAGCGCCGGCAAGATCGGCGCGATCCTGCGCGAGTATCACGTGCCGCTGGTGGACTGCGCCGATTGCATCGTCGCCGGCGATCTGCGCTCGCACGGCTCCTACGCGGTGCCCGACGACCAGGACGATACGCCGAGCGCGCAGGCCTCGTCGGACATGCTGGCGCAATTGCAGTTGCGCATCGCCGGCGGTGCCGATCCCAACGAGGAACTGGCGCATGCGCTGGACGCCGGCGATGGCGTGCGCGTGGCCTGGCTGCTGCGGCATGGCGCCAGCGCCGACAAGCCCAACCTGCTCGGCGAGCCGCCGCTGCAGCAGGCGATCCGCAACCAGGCGCCGCTGCTGGTCGGCGAGCTGCTGGCTGCCGGCGCCAAGGTCGAAAACCGCGACAGCAATGGCTGGACGCCGTTGATGAAGGCGGCCTGGTCCAACGACGGCAAGAGCGCCGCGCAATTGCTGGCGCATGGCGCCAAGGTCGAGGTGGTGTCCGCCGACGGCTGGACGCCGCTGGACCTGGCCATCTCCTATGCCGACGCCGACCTGGTACAGGCATTGCTCACCGCGGGTGCAAGCGTGCGCCGTGCCAACCCGGCCGGCTTCACCCCGGTGATGTTCGCGGTGGCGCGCAACGACCCGAAGATCCTCGATCTGCTGCTCAAGCGCGGTGCCGAAGCCGACCGTGCCAACCGCGCCGGCGTCACGCCGTTGATGCTGGCTGCCGCTGCCGGCCGCGAGGACAGCGCCCGGCGCCTGCTCGCCGCCGGCGCCAGCGCCGATGCGCGCGACGCCGACGGCAAGACCCCGGCGGCGCTGGCCCAGCAACGCGGCAATGCCGAACTCGCCCACCTGCTGACGGAGGCCCAGCACCGACGCACGCAATGACCGCTTTCCGCCGTTCCGTACACGCCGCTCGCGCGGCCTGCTCCTCCCATCGTGCACTCCGCAAAGGTTCTGCTCCCATGCGCTCTGCTTCCGTCCGTCGTCGTGCCGTCTCCGTGCTGTTGCCCGTGTCCCTGTTCGCCTCGCTCCTGTTGCTGGCCGCCTGCGGCAAGCAGGAGACGCCCGCCGCGCCAGCA
>NZ_AQOJ01000224.1:0-3851 GCF_000364685.1 Xanthomonas sp. SHU 166 | reverse complement strand
GTCGCGCCCTCACGGGCGCGTGGATTGAAACTGCGCCGGCGTGCTGTTCGCCCTGCTCGTGATGGCGTCGCGCCCTCGCGGGCGCGTGGATTGAAACGACGATAGACGGCACCCGTTCTAAGAGCATTCCCTCGTCACGTCCTCACTGGCGTGTGGATTGAAACCCCTTGCCGGCAGGGACTCGCTCACGCATGCGTGTCCCGCCATCCAAGGCGCCTGGGTGAAACCGTTCCAGGCCCTTGGTTGCGCGGAGGCGCGATTCACGACATCACCGCACCATGGACCTCAGCGCAGCAACACCGAAATGCCGAGGCCGCCCTGCCAGTCCGGGGTCTGCGACGACAGGCCGCGCAGCACCGACAGATCCAGTTGCACGCGGTTGGCGAACAGCCAGGTGACGCCGCTGCCAAGCGCGCGCATCTCGTCCTCGCCGCCGCCGATGCCGGCCTCGACGTAGGCGCTCAGCGTGTCGCCGGCGTAGAACGTGTAGCTCGGCGAGATGCTCCAGCCGGAGCCGTCCTCGCTGTCGCTGACATTGCCGTACAGCGCCAGGCTACGCCCCTCCGGCAGGTCCCAGCCGGCGCTCACGCCCAGGTCGTAGCGGTGGCCGGCATCGCCGTACGGCGCGCGCCCGACCGGCAGGCTGGCGCTGCCGAGCAAGGCCCAGCTGACGCGGTCGCTGGCGCTGGGCAAGGCCTGCTTCAAGCCGATACTGGCGTCGCCGCCACTGTGCCCGCGCTGGTCCTGCCCGCCACCACGCACGCGCTGCCACACCTGGCTGTCGATCGCCAGCTGCAACTCGGTGCGCGCGCTCAGGCCGAACCGCAGCCGGCTGTTGGCGACGTATTCGGTGCTGCGCACGTCGCCGTCGCGGTCGTAGCTGCCATCGAAGAACGCCTGCTCCCAGGCCAACTGTCCACGCTGCAGGGTGGTCGAGGCGAAGCCGATACCGGGCCGGTCGAACGCCGGCGTGTCCTCGGCGCAGGCCACGCCGGCAGTGCCGGTAGTGGCCGCCAGCAGCAGCAGCGCCCCGCGCAGCAGCACATCGCCGCGGCGGCGCAACTGCGGCCGGCGGCCATGGTGGGTGGCGACGAACGACGGCACCGCCCGCGATCGCTGCGGCGCGAGAAAAGGCAGAACAGGCATGCGCGAACTCCTTGCGATGCGGGAGCGGAGGGCTGCGCCTCAAGGCGCCGGCGGCGAGTGTGCCTGGATCGCCGCAATGTGCGATGTGAAGCCCGGCAGCAGCACCCGGTTGCCGTAGCCGCTGAGGTGATCGGCATCGAAGAACAGCGGGCGCCCGTCGCGGCTGCCGCTGCAGTACTGCGCGTCGCACAGCAGCGGCAACGGATCCCACACCGAGGCATGCGGCAGCTGCGCGGCGATGCGCTGCAGGCTCTGCAGTACCGGCGCACGGTAGCGCTCCATCGTCGCGCGTGGGATCGGGATGCCGCGCGCGCAGATCGGATTGCCGCGGTTGAACCAGTCCGAACAGCGATACGGCGGCGCGCGCAGCACCGGCTTGGGCGCTTCGAAGACGATGCGCACGCCGCGCTGCGCCAAGGGCTGCAGCAGCGCGACCGCAGCCGCTTCGCCAGCGCTGCGCGCGGCCTGCGCCTCGGCACCCTCCTGCTCGGCCATCGCCGCGGTCTCGTCGAACAGGCGGTCCTGATCGGCCAGGCGCAGCACGCGCAGGGCGGGCAGAAAAAGTACATCGCCGTCGCGCGCGTGCGCGGCGACGTCGGCCAGGGTGCTGCGCTCATAGGCCTGGCAGCCGGGATTGCTGGCCTGCCAAGCCTGCAGGCCGACGATCGGGCAACCGCCGACGCCATACAGCCGCACCGGCACCCCGCTCTGCAGCGCGAAGCGCCGCAGCAGTTCGTTGTAGGCCAGCGCATGCGAGTCGCCGGCCACGAACACCTGGCCGCCATCATCGCGGTTGGGCAGCGTGCAGGCGCCGCGCTCGAACAGCTTGGCGCTGCCCACCTGCACCGGCACCTGGCGGGTCTGCAGCGCGCACTGCGGAAACTCCCGGCGCAGGCCCTTGGCATAGGCGTACCAGTCCAGCGGATGCCGGCTGACCGTGCTCAACCCGTAATAGCGCTGGGCGTTCTGCAGCAGCGCATGGGTGCCGCCGGCGAGCAGCACCAGGCCCAGCCCGGCGACGATGGTCCGCGCCGGCGTGCGCGCGCGGCCGATGCGGCCATGCCGCCACGGCAGCTCCACCCAGCGGTACGAGGCCAGCGCCAGCAAGGCGACCAGCAGCAGCGCCGCGGCTCTGGTCGGCGCCGATTCCAGACCGACGGTCCAGCGGAACAGCACGAGCACCGGCCAGTGCCACAGATACAGCGAATACGAGACGCGGCCGATCGCCACCGGGACGCGGTGCGCCAGCGCGCGCCGGATCCAGCCGGCCGGGGCGCCATGCAGCAGCGCCAGCAGGGCGAGTGTGCCCAACACCGGCCACAGTCCATCCGGCCACGGCGAGTGGCCGGGACGCGCGCACCACAGGCCGACCACCACCGCCGCCAGCGCCATCGCCAGCAACGGCGAACGCCAGCTCCAGGCGCCCGGCGGCGGCGCCTGCATCCCGGCCTCGAAGCGTCCGCGCAGCGCCAGCACCTGGTACAGCAACACGCCGCTGCCCAGTTGCCAGAAGCGTGCGGTGGTCAGGTAGAACGCGGCCGCCGCATCGCCGGCATCGCGGCTATGCCGCCAAGCGAACGCCAGCGAGGCGGCCGAGGCCAGCGCCACCAGCAGCGTCGACCACACCCGACCGCGGCCGCCACGGTTCCAGGCCAGGAACAGCAACGGGAACAGCAGATAGAACTGCTCCTCCACGCCCAGCGACCAGGTATGTGTGTACGGATTGAATTCGGCCTTGGGCGAGAAGTAATCGTTGCCGGTCGAGGCCAGCACCCAGTTGCTGAGGCCGACGAAGGCCATGCGCCCGGTCCTGGCGCTGGTCTCGCTGAGCCAGGACTCGGGAATGAACAGGCCGCTGGCCAGGGCCGTGACCAGCAGGCACACCACCAGGGCCGGCGCGATGCGGCGCAGGCGCCGCGCATAGAACTGCGCGAACACGCCCAGCTGTCCGGCCGCCGGCAGGCGCTGCAACGACGCGCTGACCACGAAGCCAGAGATCACGAAGAACATGTCCACGCCGGTGAACCCGCCCGGCAGCCATGCCGGATCGAGGTGGTAGGCGATCACCGCCAGCACCGCGATCGCGCGCAGCCCGTCCACGTACGGCAGATAGCCGCCGCCGGCCTGCGCGTGCGGCGGCGTGTGGCCGCGCCCGGCGGCCAGCGTGCCCGTCCCTGGCAGCGCCACGTTTACCAGACCAGATCGTCGGGGATCTGGTACTTGGGATCGGCGTAGGGGTCTTCTTCCGCCGTCGCGTTCGGATCGACCCGCAGCGCCACCGCCGCCGGGAAGATCGCTTCGGCCTGGTCCAGCAGCGCCGCGGTCACCAGCAGGTAGCGACCGTTCTGCTGCAGCACGCCCAACTCGCCGGCGTTGAGCGCCTTGAGCTGGTCGGCGGTGACGTAGATGCGCTTGATCTTGCCGCCATAGGGGAAATGGCGGGCGATGTCGGCCTCGGCGTGGTTCAGCGCCTGGCCCTTGAGCAGTTCGTCGAGCTTGGCCCGCGCTTCACGGCGCAGGCGCGCTTCTTCCTGCTTCTGCCGCTCGGCCTCGATGCGCTCGTCCTTCTCGCGCTGGGCACGGATCGCATAGGCCTTGGCCAGATCGATGTCCTCGCGGCTGCGCGGCGGTCGCCCCGGCTGGCCGCCCGCGCCCTGCGGCTTGCCCTGGCCAGGGCCGTTCCCGTGCGGACGGCCGCGCCCGCC
>NZ_AQOJ01000223.1:0-2466 GCF_000364685.1 Xanthomonas sp. SHU 166 | reverse complement strand
CTGCCCCGGATGGATTCGAACCACCGAATGCCTGAGTCAGAGTCAGGTGCCTTACCGCTTGGCGACGGGGCAATGCGGACTGCAAGTATCGCACGCCTTGGGCGTACACACCATGGTGGCTATGGGTGGACTCGAACCACCGACCCCAGCATTATGAGTGCTGTGCTCTAACCGGCTGAGCTACATAGCCCTGGTGAACCGCTAATTCTTATGGAGAAGCGGGCGGCTGTCAACGGGTTTCTGCGCTGCTTGTGGCCCGGCCGCAGCCATGGCAGAGTCGGAGCCAGTAGATTTTTCAGGAGTCCGCATCGTGATCGATCCGGACGGCTATCGACCGAACGTAGGCATCGTGCTGATGCGGCCGGATGGTCAGGTGTTCTGGGCACGCCGTGTGCGCCGGGACGGCTGGCAGTTCCCGCAAGGCGGCATGAACACCGACGAGACCCCGGTGGAGGCCATGTACCGCGAGTTGCGCGAAGAAACCGGGCTGTTGCCCGAGCATGTGGAAGTGCTCGGCGCCACCCCCGGTTGGCTGCGCTATCGCCTGCCCAGCCGGGCTATCCGCCGCAACGAGCGCCAGGTCTGCATCGGCCAGAAGCAGGTCTGGTTCCTGCTGCGGATGCAGTGCGACGAGAGCCAGCTGAACCTGGAACTGACCGAGACGCCGGAGTTCGACCACTGGCGCTGGGTCGATTTCTGGTACCCGGTGGAGCACGTGGTGCTGTTCAAGCGCGGGGTCTACGCGCGGGCGCTGCGCCACCTGGCGCCGCTGGCGCAGACCATCGCCGGCGCCGGCATCCGCGCCATGCCGACCCTGGCCCAGGAGGCCTGGCTGCCGGGCAATACGGCGGGCCACGAGCGGCCGCGCAAGCGTCCACGCAAGCGCGGCGGGCCTTGGGCGGCGCGGATTAATAACGATTAACGGGCGGAATTGACAACCATTCTCACTTTGGTTTGAATGGGCGCTAGGCGCAGTCCGCGCCGTCCGCCGCCAAGCCCGCCGTGTACGTCTGCATCTGCAATGGGGTCACCGATCGCCAGATCCGCGAAGCCGCCGAAGCCGGCTGCCGCAGCGTGTCCGAACTGACCATGCGCACGGGCTGCGGGGCCACCTGCGGCTCCTGCCTGGACATGGCCGGCGACCTGCTGGAGCGCGCGCTGAGCCGCGAGCTGCCGTTGCCGGTGCTGGGCGGCCTGGCCCGCGCCGCCTGAGGCCGTCGCCGCGCTGCAGCGCGGGATGATCACGATTCGCGTTCCTTCACGTCGCAGCGCGATTCGCTAAAGTCTGCGCTTTCCGGCTTACGCGAGCGATGCAATGAAGGGCGACAGCAAAGTCATCGAGTTCCTCAACAAGGTCCTCTACAACGAGCTGACCGCGATCAACCAGTACTTCCTGCACGCCAAGATGCTGAAGAACTGGGGTCTGAAGGAACTGGCCGAGCACGAGTACAAGGAATCCATCGACGAGATGAAGCACGCCGACAAGCTGGCGGACCGCATCCTGTTCCTCGAGGGGCTCCCCAACTTCCAGGCGCTGGGCAAGCTGCGCATCGGCGAGAACCCCAAGGAAATCCTCGAGTGCGACCTGGCGCTGGAACAGGACGGCACGGTCACCCTGCGCGAAGGCATCGCCTACGCCGAATCGATCCAGGACTACGTCAGCCGCCAGCTCCTGGCCGACATCCTGGAATCGGAAGAAGAGCACATCGACTGGCTGGAAACCCAGCTCGACCTGATCGACCGGATCGGCGAGCCGAACTACCTGCTGACCAAGCTCGACGACTGAATCGTCGGCGCATCACGCCGCGGCGCTGGCCTGTGTCCGCGCCGCGCAGGATGCTGTTCGCTCTGCGCTCCGGGATGGCGCTGACATGCACGTGCAGGAGTCAACTGGCGAAAGTCGTCGCTGATCCCGAACAGCAGCACATGCCGCTCCTGCGCGAATCCATGCGGCCGACATGGCATCGGCATCGCACCACCTCGCTCTCCTGTGGGAGCGGCTTCAGCCGCGACGCGTTGATGGTAATCGTCGCGGCTGAAGCGGTTACTGCACACACCGGCAGGCAGCGACTGCGGCGGTACCGCGCAAGCGCAGCGAGACCTTCCTGTGCGTACCAACCGCAATACTTTGCTGCTGAATCTCGCGGCGTCCTCTGCGCGTGAACGCAGGCGGAGCATGCGGCTTGGCGAAGGTCATGCAGGTGCACCACGACAGCCATGCATGCACAGCGCCACTGTTCCTGTAAGAGCGGCTTCAGCCGCGATGGCGTTACCGATAGCGCCTTGTCGCGCTGAAGCGCTCCTACAAGAAAGGCAGTATGCCGTGCGTCGATGTCTTCGATGCACTGTGGCCGGGTCTTGCGGGCGATCGTGTGCCTGCAGACGCGCCGTAGCGCGATACCGCGCTAGGGTTCGGCGGGCTCGGCGGCATCGCGGACACTGGCGCGGTAGCCGCTCAGCGCCAGG
>NZ_AQOJ01000222.1:0-5570 GCF_000364685.1 Xanthomonas sp. SHU 166 | reverse complement strand
AGCGCAGCAGCCTGGACGCGGTGCTGGCCGATGCCGGCGCGGTGCTGGCGCCGCTGCTGACCGCGGCCACCGACACCGCCGGCGCGGCCGCTGTCGGCGGCACCGAGGGCGCCGGCAAGCGCATTGTCGCCATCACCTCCTGCCCCACCGGCATCGCCCACACCTTCATGGCCGCCGAGGGCCTGCAGCAGGCGGCCAAGGCGCTGGGCCACCAGATCCGGGTGGAAACCCAGGGCTCGGTCGGCGCGCAGGACGCGCTCAGCGACGAGGAGATCGCCGCCGCCGACCTGGTGCTGATCGCCGCCGACCGCGAGGTCGACCTGAGCCGCTTCGGCGGCAAGCGCCTGTTCAAGAGCGGCACCAAGCCGGCGATCAACGATGGCCCGGGCCTGATCCGCAAGGCCCTGGCCGAGGCCAGCGTGCACGCCGCCGGCACCGGCGGCAGCGCCCCGGCCAAGGCCCAGGGCGGCCGCCCCGCCGGCCCGTACAAGCATTTGATGACCGGCGTGTCGTTCATGCTGCCCTTCGTCACCGCCGGCGGCCTGCTGATCGCGCTGGCGTTCGCGCTCGGCGGCATCTATGCCTTCGACGACGCGCACAAGGGCACCCTGGCCTGGTCGCTGTTCCAGATCGGCGCCAAGGCCGGCTTCACCCTGATGGTGCCCGCCCTGGCGGGCTACATCGCCTACTCCATCGCCGACCGCCCCGGCATCGCCCCCGGCATGATCGGCGGCATGGTCGCGGCCAACCTCGGCGCCGGCTTCATCGGCGGCATCCTCGCCGGGTTCATCGCCGGCTACGGGGTGGCCGCGCTGAACCGGGCGATCAAGCTGCCGCGCACGCTCGAGGGCCTGAAGCCGGTGCTGATCCTGCCGGTGCTGGGCACCCTGCTGGTCGGCCTGGCCATGCTCTACGTGGTCGGCCAGCCGGTGGCCGAACTGCTGGCCTGGCTCACCGAATGGCTGCGCGGCATGCAGGGCAGCAGTGCGGTGCTGCTGGGCCTGCTGCTGGGCGCGATGATGGCCTTCGACATGGGTGGGCCGGTCAACAAGGCCGCCTATGCCTTCTCCACCGGCCTGATCGCCAGCCAGGTGTACACGCCGATGGCCGCGGCAATGGTCGCCGGCATGACCCCGCCGCTGGGCATCGCCCTGGCCACTTGGGTGTTCCGCAGCCGCTTCACTCAGGACGAGCGCGGCAGCAGCGCCGCCACCGGCGTGCTCGGCCTGGCCTTCGTCACCGAAGGCGCGATCCCGTACGCCGCACGCGATCCGCTGCGCACCATCCCCGCACTGATGCTCGGCTCGGCGCTGGCCGGCGCCATCTCGATGGCCGCCGGCGCCGAACTGAAGGTGCCGCACGGCGGTGTGTTCGTGCTGCCGATCCCCAATGCGGTCAGCCACCTGGGCATGTACCTGGTGGCGCTGCTCGCCGGCACCGTGGTCACCGCGGTGGCGCTGCGGGTGCTGAAGAAGCCGGTTCTCGCCTGATCCCGTCCATGCGCCGGCGCGTCGCCATGCGATGCCCCTCCCCCCGTCGCCGCTGGCGGCGCGCCGGCCTTTCCCTGCTGAGGAGTTCCACCATGTCCCGTCCCCTCGTCTCGTCCCTGCCCCTGGCCACCCTGGCGCTGGCGCTCGCCGCACCGCTGGCCCATGCCCAGGACGCCAGCGACGCCTTCAAGCTCAAGCTCGCCTACACCGGCGAAGGCGCCGTGTCGCTGGACGGCGGCAAGCATGAGGGCAGCGCCTACGCCGGGCAGCTGATGTTCGGCACCGACGTGGACCTGCAACGGCTGATGGGCTGGAACGGCGCCACGCTGAAGGTCTACGGCATCAACCGCCACGGCACCAACCTGGCCAACGGCAACATCGGCAACAGCACCTCGGTGCAGGAAATCTACGGCGGCCAGGGCACCCGCCTGGCCAATTTCACCATCGACCAGAAGCTGTTCAACGACCGCCTGGAACTGGAGGCCGGCCGCAGCGTGGCCAACATCCACTTCCTGGGCTCGGAGCTGTGCGGCTACTTCCAGGGCAACTCGGCCTGCGGCAACCCGACCTTCGTGTTCCGCACCAGCAACTTCACCTACTGGCCGGTGTCCAGCTGGGCCGCGCATGCCAAAGCCTGGGTGACCCCGAACGTCTACGTCCACGTCGGCGCCTACGAGGTCAACCCGATCCAGGCCGAACGCGGCCAGCACGGCCTGAACTGGAGCACCAACGACCGCACCGGGGTGATCGTGCCCTATGCGATCGGCTACAGCACCCAGGCCAGCGGCGCGCGCCTGCCGGCGATGTACGAGCTGGGCGGCTGGCAGGACAACTCCGACTACCGCGACCCGCTCAACGACCGCAACGGCAATCCGGCGCGGCTGAGCGGACTGGACTATGCCACCCGCAACGGCCGCTCCGGCGCGTTCTTCCGCTTCGAACAGCAGGTCACCCGCCCCGATCCGGACAGCAATCGCGGGCTGGTGCTGTTCGGCTCGGTGCTCAAGGGCACCTCCGGGCAGTTGATCGAAGACCATTTCCTGGAGTTGGGCTTGGTCCAGCGCGGCACCTTCGCCAGCCGCCCGCAGGACAACATCGCCTTCGTCGTCACCCAGCAGCACTACAGCGACGACGCCCTGGAAGACCTGCGCCTGGCCCGCGCCGCGGCCGGCGGCAGCGGCACCCCGCACCGGTCCCAGACCATGATGGAACTGAGCTACGGCATCCAGCTGACCCCGCAACTGCGCATCGCCCCGAACCTGCACTACATCGTGCACCCGGACCAGTTCAACGAGCCGGCCCGTACCCGCGACCTGCCCAATGCCTTGGTGGCCGGGTTGCGGCTGGACTGGGCGCTCTGAGGGGCCGGGATTCGGGAGTCGGGATTGGGGATTCGCAAAGGCGGGCGGACTGCGGCCTGAAAGTTTGCGTGCAGACGCGGCGCGCGGCCTGACGCTGACAGCATCAGTGCAGACCGACCCATCCGCGCAGATGCCGACATGATTCACCCTCGATAGCGGCACGTTGAACGCACGAGGCCCCGGCATGCCGGGGCCTCGTGCGTTTTCTTCCCTTCGATTCCGATCGCAGTGGCGCTGCGCCGATCCGTCGGCGCCTGCGGGAGCGAAACGTGGCCGGCGAATCGAGATCCGTTCGATTCCGTGCGAGCCGTCTCCCTGGCGCGGGAGCGGTGACGTTGCCGACCCGTTCATGATGCCGCGGACCCGGGGGCGTGAGGATCGGCGGATGCCGCGGCCGGCTATAGGGTTTTTCCTACCCGGCGGGGTCAGGACCGGCGAGCGCGCAGCGATGTCATGGATGATAATGGTCATCACCGCATCGCAGAATCTGGATACACACTCCATCGAAGCTACATCGACGTATGTGAACGTAGTGACTTCGCCGCCGCCGATTACGACGGTTTTCCCACATCCCCGTTGCAAGCATTTCGCATCATGCGCATCCTGGTCGCCGAAGACGATACGTCCATTGCCGTTGCATTGCGCGACTCGCTCGCCGAGTGCGGCCACGTAGTGGACCATGTCGGCGACGGTGCCGCCGCCGAGCGCGCGCTCGGTAGCGAAAGCTATCAACTGCTGGTGCTGGACCTCGGTCTGCCGCGCCGCGACGGGCTACAGGTGCTGCAGCGCCTGCGCGCGCGCCGCGACGAGATCCCGGTGCTGGTGGTGACGGCGCGCGATGCCGTGGAAGACCGCATCCACGCGCTCGACCAGGGCGCCGACGACTACCTGATCAAGCCCTTCGAACTGTCCGAGTTCCTCGCCCGCACCCGCGCGCTCCTGCGTCGCAGCAGCAGCGGTGGCGTACCGGAACTGGTGCTGGGACAGCTGCGCATCAATCTGGCCGGGCGCCGGGTATGGCTGCAGGACCAGCCGCTGGACCTGACCGCGCGCGAGTTCGCGCTGCTGGAGACCCTGCTGCTGCGCAGCGGGCGCGTGGTCAGCCGCAGCCAGCTGACCGAAGCGCTGTGCGACTGGCAGCACGAAATCACCGACAACGGCCTGGACATCTCCATGCACCGCCTGCGGCGCAAGCTGCACGGCGCCGGCGTCGGCATCCGGACCATCCGCGGCCTGGGCTATCTGCTGGAGGAGTCGCGCGCCGCCTCACCGGCCGCCGACCACGCACAGCTGCCGCAGTGAGCGCGACCGCGGCCGCGCAGTCGCCGGCATACCGCCACCCCAGCCTGCGCCAGCGACTGCTGGCGTTCCTGCTGATTCCGACCATGCTGCTGATGCTGGTGGTGTCGGCGCTGTTCTACCTGCTGATGCTCAAGTACACCAATCACGTCCACGACATGGACCTGAAGGAGGACACGCAGGGCCTGGCGAATGCGGTCAACGACCCCGGCGAGCGCATGCCGCTGACCCTGCAGGCGCGGCAACTGCTGGAGTACAGCAGCGACGGCCGGGTGTTCTTCAAGCTGGACAGCCGCCGCCACGGGGTGATCAGCGGCAGCACCCAGCCGATTCCGGCGCATCCGGATCCGGCCGAAGTCGGCCGGGTGATGCTGTACGACGACCGCATGGACAACGGCGTGCCGGTGCGTGTGGCCAGCCTGTTGCTGCCCTCGGCGCTGGAACCGGGCGACTGGCTCACCGTGTCGGTGGCCGAGACCCTGGACGACCGTCACCGCCGCGCCCGCGAGATCCTGGTACTGATGCTGCCGACCGAACTGCTGCTCACCTGCTCGCTGCTGGTGCTGGTCTGGCACGGCGTGCGCGTGGGCCTGCGCATGCTGGAACCGGCGGTGCGGCGGCTCGACGACAGCCAGCGCGACCTCAGCCCGGTGTCCGGTCCCGACATCCCGGTGGAGATCGTGCCGCTGACCCAGGCCATCGACGGCCTGCTCGGCCGCCTCAAGCACATGATGGCGCTGCAGGAACGCTTCCTCGCCGACGCCGCGCATCAACTGCGCACGCCGCTGGCCGGGCTGAGCATGCACGTGCAGCGCGCCCAGGCCAGCCAGCGTCCGGAAGACACCGCGCAGGCGCTGCAGCACATCCGCCAGCTGACCGACCGCGCCACCCGCACCTCCACCCAGTTGCTGGCGCTGACCCGCACCCAGGCCCCGCGCGAGAGCATCCGCCCGCTGCTGCCGCTGGATCTGGCGCAATGGCTGCCGCAGGCGCTGGCCGAGCGCATCCCCGACGCCCTGCACGCCGGCGTGGACCTGGGCTACGACGGCGGCGACGACGACGCGGCTGCGGCCTGGGTCGCCGCCGACGCCTATGCGCTGCGCGAACTGCTCGACAACCTGCTGGACAACGCGTTCCGCCATGCCGCCGGCCGCGTGGTCACGGTCAGCCTGCGGCGCGATCCGCTGTCCGTGCGCCTGGCCGTGGACGATGCCGGCAGCGGCGTCGACGAGGCCCTGCTGCCGCGCCTGGGCGAGCGCTTCTTCCGCGCCCCGGACGCGCCCGAAGGCGGCACCGGCCTGGGCCTGGCGATCGTCGCCAACATCGCCGCCCGTCACCACGCCACGCTGCGCTACCGGCGCTCGGCGCTGGGGGGCCTGCGTGCGGAGCTGGACCTGCCGGCCGGCGCGGAGCCGCAGGC
>NZ_AQOJ01000221.1:0-2188 GCF_000364685.1 Xanthomonas sp. SHU 166 | reverse complement strand
GGGCCGCTGCGACCGCCGCCGGGCTTGCCGCGCCCGCCGCCACGCCGCTGTTCGTCGGCCTCGCGCTGGGCGCGGGCCTCGCGGAAGATCTCGCCGATGCTCTCCTCGCCATCGGCCTCAGCGGCCTCGCCCTCCACCGGTGCGCGCGGGGTGCGCGGCAGCGCCACCAGCAGCTCGGCGGTGACCGGCTCGACCGGGATCTTCTGCTCGATGTAGGCCTCGATGTCCGGCAGGCTCATCGCGTAGCGCTCGCAGGCGAAGCTGATCGCGTCGCCCTCCTCGCCCAGCCGCGCGGTGCGGCCGATGCGGTGCACGTAGTCCTCGGCGTCGAACGGCAGGTCGTAGTTGTAGACGTACTTGACCCCGTCGATGTGCAGGCCGCGCGCGGCCACGTCGGTGGCCACCAGGATCTCCAGCTGGCCCTTCTGGAAGCGGTTGAGCAGGGTCTCGCGCTTTTTCTGCGGCACGTCGCCGGACAGCACGCCGACCCGGTAGCCGTTGCGCTCCAGCGCCCGCGCCACGCGCTCGACGAACGCCTTGGTGTTGACGAACACCATGGTGCGCGCGCCCTCGCTGCGCGACAGCAGGCCCAGCAGCAGGGTCAGCTTCTCCTCGTCGGAGGGGAAGTAGATGCGCTGGCGCACGCGCGCGGCGGTGATGCTCTCGGTCTCGACGACGAGCTTTTCCGGCTCGTTCATGTGCTCGTAGGCCAGCTCCAGCACGCGGTGGCTGAGCGTGGCCGAGAACAGCAGGGTCTGGCGGGTACCGCGCTCGGGCATGCGCCGCAGCAGGAAGCGGATGTCCTTGATGAAGCCCAGGTCGAACATGCGGTCGGCTTCGTCGAGCACGCAGATCTCGCAGGCGTGCAGCGACACCACCTTGTGCTGCTTGACGTAGTCGATCAGGCGGCCGGGGGTGGCGATGATCACGTCCACGCCCTGCTGCAGCAGTTCGCGCTGCTTGTCGTAGTCCACGCCACCGTAGACCAGGGCGAAGCGCAGGCCCAGCTCGGAGCCGAACTTGACCGCGTCCTTGTGAATCTGGATCGCCAGTTCGCGGGTCGGGGCCAGGATCAGCGCGCGCGGATCCTCCGGCTTGCGGTCGGCCAGCGCCGGGCGGCTGAGCAGGCGGTTCATCACCGCCACCAGGAACGCCAGGGTCTTGCCGGTACCGGTCTGGGCCTGGCCGGCCACGTCGCGGCCCGGAAGGGCCACCGGCAGGGTCAGCGCCTGGATCGGGGTGCAGCGGGTGAAGCCGGCGCTTTCGAGGCCTGCGAGCAGCGCAGGCTGCAGGTCGAACGCGGAAAAAGTCACATCGGTCAGCGGTTTGTCGCTCATCATTCCATCTTCGTGAGGCCACCCCGCCCGAAGCGTAAGGTCGCGGCTTGCATCGGTCCCGGCAGCGTCGCACACTGGCGTCTTCCATGCCGGGTCGCGCGACAGGGGGAATCCCTTGAGATCGCCGCGCAATGTCCCAGTTTACCGCAATGCGGCGGCCACCCGGTCCGGCCAGTCGCATTGGCCCAGGAGAACCCCCAAAGTGAGCGACAAGGTCCTTTACGTCGGCGACGCCGATTTCGATGCCACGGTGCTGCAGTCCGACGAGCCGGTCCTGGTGGACTTCTGGGCCGAGTGGTGCGGCCCGTGCAAGATGATCGCGCCCGTGCTGGACGACCTCGCCGATGCCTACGACGGCCGCCTCAAGGTCGCCAAGGTCAACGTGGACGAGAACCGCGCCACCGCGATCAAGTACCACGTGCGCTCGATCCCGATGCTGCTGCTGTTCAAGAACGGCCAGATCCAGGCCACCCAGATCGGCGCGGTCGGCAAGGGCCAGCTGACCCAGATGATCGACAAGACCCTGGGCGGCAGCGCCGCCTGACGCCCGCTGCCGGCGTCCGCTCCGCAACCGGAGCGGCGCCGCGGCAGCCCGGCCGGCGCAGCATCGCCGGCGGCTGAATCGCCCACGAACGCCTGCTTGCCGTGCCTGCGTGGCGGTGATAGTGTCGATACATCCGGTGGCATTCGCACACCGCACCCCCTCTGGAAGATTCTCTCCCAGACCTCCTCCCAACCCCGTATGCCCCCACGCTGGGCGCTCGCACTCTTAGCGAGGAACACCACTTGTCCGATCACACCATGTCCGAACCCGGGAGCGCCGACGCCCCCGCCGAGAAGCGCGTGCGCAA
>NZ_AQOJ01000220.1:0-3309 GCF_000364685.1 Xanthomonas sp. SHU 166 | reverse complement strand
CCCCAGCGCCAGGTGCGGCGCTTGCCG
Organism: Xanthomonas sp. SHU 166; assembly: GCF_000364685.1. Classification (NCBI taxonomy): domain Bacteria; kingdom Pseudomonadati; phylum Pseudomonadota; class Gammaproteobacteria; order Lysobacterales; family Lysobacteraceae; genus Xanthomonas; species Xanthomonas sp. SHU 166. The sequence continues at coordinate 3,282 of NZ_AQOJ01000220.1, read as the reverse complement.
GCGGCGCTGGCCGCATCGGCACGCGCGGCCTGCTGCGCTTCGGCGGCCACCGCCTGGCGCACGCGGGCGCTGAAATCGCTGGGAGCAGGCACGCTGACGCGGCCGCGCAGGATGTCGCCGCACAGCTGCCAGCGCTCGTGGCAACCGGACAGTTCCTCGTCGTGCTGCAGCCGGCGCAGCACGAAGCGCGCCTCGTCGGCCGGCAGTTCGCCGTCGATCAGCGCGGACAATTGCTGCCGGTAGTGCAGCTCGAACTTGTCCGGCGCGGCGCTGTCGGGCGCCGGCACTGGCTTGGGAAAGGGCGTGCTATCGGTCATACGCGGTGTCGCTCACGGGTGGCGCTGTCGGTATCCAGCAGGGGACGGAGTTCGGCGTCGATGGCCTCGCGGGCGCGGAAGATCCGCGAACGCACGGTGCCGATCGGGCAGCCCATCTTCTGCGCGATGTCCTCGTAGCTCATGCCCTCCACCTCGCGCAGGGTGATGGCGGTACGCAACTCTTCCGGCAAGGCGTCGACCGCCTTCATCACCGTGCGTTCCAGCTCCTGGCGCATCAACTCGCGTTCGGGCGTGTCGGTGTCGCGCAGGCGGGTGCCGCTGTCGAACTGCTCGGCATCGAGCACATCGACGTCGTCGGTGGGCGGCCTGCGGTTGTGCGCGACCAGGTAGTTCTTGGCGGTGTTCACGGCGATCCGGTGCAACCATGTGGAGAACTGGGCGTCGCCGCGGAAACTCCCGATCGCGCGGTAGGCGCGGATGAAAGTGTCCTGGGCCACGTCCTGACATTCGCTCCAGTCGGCGATGTAGCGCCCGATCAGGCCGACGATCCGATGCTGGTACTTGCGCACCAGCACATCGAACGCCGCGCTTTCGCCGCGCTGCACACGCCGGACCAGTTCAAGGTCCAGCTCCTGGGGTGTTTCGACATCGGCCATAGCGGGCCGCACTCCTGTCAGCCCAACCTACGTCGGACCCTCTGACCGCCAATTCGGAAAAAAGTTCAGCGCCCCTCAGCGGATCGCCGCCCCACGACGTTAACCGGCGTTCCGTTAGGCTGGCGCAAGGCCAGCGGTCGCGGGACGCGCCTCAATTCCCCTGGATTGGGATTTGACGCGACGGAAACAACCTCTGGATGATAACGATCTTCTCCATACACAAGCGGATGGTCCTCCCCATGCTTTCAGGCTTCGACGGGCTCCGATTCAGTCACTGGCAAGCGGACATCCGCGGCGACGGCATCGTCGTGCTCAGCCTCGACCGCCAGGACGCGCCCGTCAATGCGCTGTCGCAGGACGTGTTGCTGGAGCTGGGCAATCTGCTAGAGCGCATCGCCATCGATCCGCCCAAGGGCGTGGTGATCCGCTCGGCCAAGGACAATGGCTTCATCGCCGGCGCCGACCTCAAGGAATTCCAGGAATTCGACCGCCGCGGCACCGTCAACGACGCCATCCGCCGCGGCCAGGCCACCTTCCAGAAACTGGCCGAACTGCCCTGCCCCACGGTCGCGGCGATCCACGGCTTCTGCATGGGCGGCGGCACCGAGATCGCCCTGGCCTGCCGCTACCGGATGGCTTCCAGCGACGCCTCCACCCGCATCGGCCTGCCCGAAACCAAGCTCGGCATCTTCCCCGGCTGGGGCGGCAGCGCGCGCCTGCCACGGCTGATCGGCGCGCCGGCGGCAATGGACCTCATGCTCACCGGGCGCACCGTGTCGGCCTCGGCGGCGCGGGCGATGGGCCTGGTCGACAAGGTCGCCGCGCCGGCCGTGCTCACCGATACCGCCGTGGCGCTGGCACTGTCCGGCAGCCCCCGTCCCTTCAAGCAGCGCGCCACCGCCTGGGCCACCAACACCTGGCCGGCGCGCAAGCTGCTGGCGCCGCAGATGCGCAAGCAGGTGGCGCGCAAGGCGCGCAAGGAACACTACCCGGCGCCGTATGCGCTGATCGGCGTGTGGGAACGCAGCGGCGGCAGCGGTATCCAGGCGCGCCTGGACGCCGAGCGCAAGGCCGTGGTCAAGCTGGCCAGCACCCCGACCGCGCGCAACCTGATCCGCATCTTCTTCCTCACCGAGCGGCTCAAGGCGCTGGGCGGCAAGGACCACGGCATCCGCCACGTGCACGTGGTCGGCGCCGGGGTGATGGGCGGCGACATCGCCGCCTGGTCGGCCTACAAGGGCTTCGAGGTGACCCTGCAGGACCGCGAGCAGCGCTTCATCGACGGCGCGCTGAGCCGCGCCGGCGAGTTGTTCGCCAAGCGGGTCAAGGACGACAGCAAGCGCCCGGCGGTGGCGGCGCGCCTGAAGGGCGATTTGGCCGGCGAGGGCGTGCCGAGCGCCGATCTGGTGATCGAGGCGATCATCGAGAACCCGCAGGCCAAGCGCGAGCTGTATCAGTCCCTGGAACCGCGCATGCAGCCGACTGCGCTGCTCAGCACCAACACCTCCTCGATCCCGCTGACCGAACTGCGCGAGCACATCCAGCGCCCGGCGCAGTTCGGCGGCCTGCACTACTTCAACCCGGTGGCGCAGATGCCGCTGGTGGAGATCGTCTGCCACGACGGCCTGGCGCCGGAAAACCAGAAGCGGCTGGCCGCGTTCTGCAAGGCGATCGACAAGCTGCCGGTGCCGGTTGCCGGCACGCCCGGATTCCTGGTCAACCGCGTGCTGTTCCCGTACATGCTGGAAGCGGCCACCGCCTATGCCGAAGGCATTCCCGGCCCGGCGATCGACAAGGCCGCGGTCAAGTTCGGCATGCCGATGGGCCCGATCGAACTGATCGACACCGTGGGCCTGGACGTGGCCGCGGGCGTGGGCGCCGAACTGGCACCGTTCCTGGGCCTGCCGATTCCGGCGGCACTGCAGACGGTGGAGCCGGGCAAGCGCGGCAAGAAGGACGGCCAGGGCCTGTACGCCTGGGAGAACGGCCGCGCCAAGAAGCCGGAACTGCCCAAGGACTACCGTGCACCGGACGATCTGGAAGACCGCCTGATCCTGCCGCTGCTCAACGAAGCGGTGGCCTGCCTGCACGAGGGCGTGGTCGCCGACGCCGACCTGCTCGATGCCGGCGTGATCTTCGGCACCGGCTTCGCCCCGTTCCGCGGCGGCCCGATCCAGCACATCCGCGCCGCGGGCGCCGACGTGCTGCTGGCGCGCCTGCGCGCGTTGCAGGCGCGCTACGGCGAGCGTTTCGCGCCGCGCCCGGGCTGGGAGTCGCCGGCGTTGCGCGAACCGGTGGTGTGAGGCGCGCACACCTTCTGTAAGCGTGCGTCAGGGCACCTCCCAGAA
>NZ_AQOJ01000219.1:0-8682 GCF_000364685.1 Xanthomonas sp. SHU 166 | reverse complement strand
GCGCCCCTTGGCAGCGGCTTCAGCCGCGGCGGGCGTTTCCCGGCAAGACCCGTCGCGGCTGAAGCCGCTCCCACGCGATCTTGCGGCGAATTCGCCTGGCGCACTGCGGGAGGGACTTCAGTCCCGACGCATTACGCCATCGGAAAGCGTGGCCGCTTCGCCCGGCGCGGCTGCATGACAGGTGATTCCCACAAAGCAAGCTGCCCGTAGCTTGATTGTGGGGAAAGCAGGTCGCTGCAGGCGCCCTTCAGTCGCACTCGGCATTCCAGGTGCGCGCGGACGACAAACCCCAAACCAGAACAACGCCGCACCTGCACGAACGCCGTTACGCAGCCGTGCTGCTAGTGCGAATGCCCCTGCATGTGGCCGTGCCCATGTGCGGGATGGGCATGACCATGATCGTGGTCCTCGTGACCATGCCCGTGATGATCGTGACCACCACCCTCGCCCGCCGCCGGCGTGCCGCACGGGGGAGCGCCGCAATGGCCGGCTTCCATCTGCAGGGTGATGTGATCGATGCCGAACTGCGCATGCAGGCCATCGCACAGCGCGGCGCGCACGGCATCGGCGTCACCGCCGTCGGCGACCACCACATGCGCGGTCAGCGCCGGCGTGCTGGAGGCCAGCGCCCACACGTGCAGGTCGTGCACGCTGGCCACGCCGGGCGCGGCCTGCAGATAGCCGCGCACCGCGCCCAGGTCCACGCCCTTGGGCACGCCTTCCAGCAGCACGTTGATCGCCTCGCGCAGCAGCACCCAGGTCCGCGGCAACACCCACAGCCCGATCAGCACCGCCAGGACCGGATCGATCAGCTTCCACCCGGTGACGCGGATCGCGAGCGCGCCGACGATCACCGCGACCGAGCCGAGCATGTCGCTCCACACTTCCAGGTAGGCGCCCTTCATGTTGAGGCTCTCGCCGCTGCCGGCCTTGAGCAGGCGCATCGAGATGAGGTTGATCAGCAGGCCGAATGCGGCGATGCCGAGCATGCCGACGGTGGCGATCTCCTGCGGTTGGCGGAAGCGCTGCACCGCCTCCCACAGGATGTAGCCGGCCACCACGAACAGCAGCGCGCCGTTGACCAGCGCGCCCAGCGCCTCCAGCCGTGCGTAGCCATAGCTGCGCTTGGCATCGGGCGGGCGCCGGCTCAGCCGCACCGCGATCAGCGCGATCATCAGCGCCAGCGTGTCGGTGGCCATGTGCGCGGCATCGGACAGCAGCGCCAGACTGTTGGTGAAGAAAGCGCCGGCCACTTCCACGACCAGGAACAGCGCGGTGAGGCCGAGCGCCCACCACAGGGGCTGCTCGTGGCGGATTTCGGTGGGGGCGTGGCTGTGATCGTGTCCCATGGGGCGACCGGGCGGCGATGCGGAGGAAGATGGCCGCTACCTTAGGCCGCCACCTGTGCGGAGACTATTACACCGTTCGACAGCGGCACGCGCTCTTGTGCACTCGCGCAGCCGATTGACCGCAAGGGGATACGGCAACCAGGCACACCGGATGCCTGGGACATGAAGTCTGGTCGCTCTGCCTGCCCCGCCACACTCGGCCAAGGAAAAGGCTTGAGAAGCTCCCTCGCACGCGACTCATGAAAGCGCGGATCTCGGCATGGCGGCCGAGACCCGCACGACGCTCAACGGGCCGGCGCCGCCGATGGCGCGCCAGCGCTCTGCAACTGCTGCGCCTTGGCCAGGTGCTCGGCCACGTGCGTGCGCGTGGTGCGCAGATGCGCGACCACGTCCGGGGTCTTCGCAGCCGGGATCAGGGTGCTGTCGAGCATCTGCAGGGCGGCCTGGTGATCCTTGACCATCGCCATGACATAGGCCTGTCCGAAGCGATCGCCGTCCAGGGCCTGCAGCTTGCCGGCCTCCGCCTTGGCCTGCTGCATCTGCTGCTGCGCCGGTGCGGCCTTCGCATCAGGACCCCACGGCGCGATCTTGGCGTTGTTGTCGGCGTGCTCCTTGACCATCTGCATGGCGTAGTCGCGCACCGGGCCCTTGACCTGCTTCTGCAAGGCCAGGTTGCCGGCGTTGACCTCGCTGGTGTTGATCGCCGACAACACGCCGAGCGCCTGCTTTTCGTTGAGCGCGGACGCGCGCGCGCCTTGCGCGCCCTGCATGCCGGTCGACGTCTGCGCGGCAGAGGTCGACGGCGTTTGCTGCTGCATGGCGCCGGGATCGGTACTGCCGGCCTGGCCGGAGGTATCGGTCTGCGCATGCGCAAGGCCGACGCCGAGAACCGACATGAGCGCCAGAGAGAACGCGGAACGGGAATGACGCATGACAATCTCCTTTGCATGGCAGGTATCGCCATGCTCCGCGGCCTTTCGTGAGCGCTTGGTTGAACGTGGGTGCAGGCGATGCGAAATGCTGCAGATGCACGTGGACTGCGGCGCCCACGCCTACGGCAACCAGCGCAGCAGCAATACGCTGAGGCTGGCCAGCGCCAGCAGCGAGAGCGTGCCGGCCGCCAAGACGCGGCCGCCGGACGCAAGCACCGTGCGCAGATTCACCGACAGTCCCAACGCGGCCATCGCCACCAGGGTGAACAGCAGCGACAGCGACTGCGCCGCTTCGATGAGCAACGCAGGCAACACACCCAGCGCGCGCAGCCCCATCATGCCGACGAAGCCGAACACGAACCACGGCACCAGCGCGTGCGCCGGGCGCCGCTGTGTCGGCGATCCACCACGCACCAGCCCCAGCAGCAGCATCACCGGCCCCAGCATCAGCACCCGCATCAGCTTGACCAGCGCACCGACCTGCGCGCTCAGCGCGCCCACCGGCACGGTCGCCGCCAGCACCTGCGGCACCGCGTACACGGTCAGGCCGGCGAGGATGCCGTAGTGGCGCTGGTCCAGGCCCAGCACGGGCACCGCCAGCGGCAACAGCAACACCACCAGCACGCCCAGCGCCGCGGTGAAGGCGATCGCTGCAGCGACATCCTCGGAGTCGGCGTCGATCACCGGCGCCGCCGCCACGATCGCCGAATTGCCGCAGATCGCATTGCCGCAGGCAACCAGCGTGGCCAGCCGCGACGGCAGGCCCAGCGCGCGACCGATGCCGTAGCCGAGGGCGATCGCCAGCAGCACCACTGCGGCGATGGCGCCCAGCAACAGGCCGCCGGCCGCGCCGATGGCGCCGATCCCGACCGAGGCCCCAAGCAGCACGATGGCCAGTTCCAGCGGCAGCTTGGCGGCGAAGGCGATGCCGGCGTGCGCGGACGGCGGCAGGCGCCACGCCGTGCGCAGCAAGGTGCCGAGCACGATCGCGAACACCAGCGCGTCGATCCAGCGCCGGCCCAGCCACTGCAGTTGCGCGCGCTCGGCGAGCCAGGCCAGCGCCGCCACCGCGATGGCCAGGGCCAGGCCGGGCAGCAAGGTGGAAGATCTGTGCAGTTGGGTGCGCATGGCAGCGATCCGGATCGAGTGGCGGCAGGTTGCGCCCGCAGACCGTTTCGATCCATCGCATAATGGCGCACATTTCATTCGATCTGTCCGAACGGTCTTCGCATGACCCTGGAACAACTCACGCTGTTCGTGGCGGTGGCCGAGCGCCAGCACCTGACCCTGGGCGCGCAGGCCGCGCATCGCACGCCCTCGGCCGCCAGTGCCGCGATCAAGGCGTTGGAGCAGCAGTACGGGGTGGCGCTGTTCGACCGGGTCGGTCGCGGCCTGGTGCTGACCGCGGCCGGTGCGGCGTTCTGTGAGGACGCCAAGGCGATTCTGGCGCGCAGCCGTGCGGCCGAACTGGCGCTGAGCGAGTGGCGCGGCGTGCTGCGCGGCACCCTCGACCTGCACGCCAGCCAGACCGTGGCCAGCTATTGGTTGCCGACCCGGCTGATGGCGTTCCATGCGCGCTATCCGCAGATCGAGATCCGCCTGAGCGTGGGCAACACCGACGGCGTGGCGCGCGCGGTGCGCGAGGGACGCGCCGAACTGGGCTTCGTCGAGGGCCGCGTGCAGGCCCCCGAACTGCTGAGTTCGCCACTGGGCCACGACCGGCTGCGCGTGGTCGCCGCGCCGGACCATCCGTTGGCGGGGCGTCGCCGCCTCGGGCTGGCACGACTGGTCGCCCACAGCACCTGGATCATGCGCGAACCCGGCTCGGGCACGCGCTCGGCGTTCGAGGCGGCGCTGCGCGATGCAGGCATCGCCCCGGAACGCCTGCGCGTGGCCCTGTCCCTGCCCTCCAACGAAGCGGTGCTGTCGGCGGTGCAGGCCGGGCCCAGCCTGGCGGCGATCTCGCAGCTGGCCGCGGCGCCGTGGCTGGAGAGCGGCCGCCTGCAGCCCTTCGCCGTGGCCCTGGGCGAACGCACCTTCCATGCCCTGCGCCACCGCGAACGCAGCCTGGGTGCGGCGGCCGCCGCCCTGCTCGACTTGCAGGCCCCATCCACCGCGGCCTGAGCCTCGCGTGGGCGACGGTAGACGCGGCGCGCGATATCCATTCCAAAACGAGATAGCCCTCGGCAAATGCTTCATTGGAATGGAATGCCTGTCGCTTCTATCCTCGTTTCCGGTCTCTCGCGCGCCAAGGCAGCGGACGGGGAATGTCCGCGGCGCCGCCAGCAGACACGCCACGTACGCCCCGCCACGTCGACAGACACGCCATCGAGGACAGCGACCGGGACAGTGTGCAGCCCTGCATGACGCCCTGCCGATGCCTCCAGGACCGGGCTTTCCGGTCCACGCCAATTTGATCGGTCACTTTTTGTCCTGGGAGGGAACAAAAATGCCTTTGGAACAGTCCCGTCGCCCGGTCGGCCGGCGCGCGCACCGCCCTGCCGCCCGCACCCTGCTGGGCGCGGCCATCGTCCTGGCCCTGTCCGGCAGCTTCGCCGCGCAGGCGCAGAGCACCAGCGCCGATCCGGCAGCCACGCCACCCGCCAAGCCCGACGCCAAGACCGGCCAGCAACCGGTCACCCTGGACAACGTGATGGTGGTCGGCCAGCGCGCCAGCCTGGAACAGGCCGTGCAGGCCAAGCAGCTCGACGACCACGTGGTGGAAGTCATCTCCGCCGACAACATGGGGCAGATGCCCAACGTCACCGTGGCCGAGGCGCTGGTGCGCCTGCCCGGCGTCAACGGCACCCGCGACCGCGGCAACGAAAGCCTGGCCACGGTGCGCGGCCTCGGCCCGCGCATGACCATGGGCACGGTCAACGGCCGCGAGATCGCGTCCTCCGAACCCAACCGCGCGGTGCGCTGGGAAGTCTTCCCCACCGAGATCGTCTCCACCGTCAAGGTCTACAAGACCCCGTCGGCGGACCTGATCGCCGGCGGCATCGCCGCCACCGTGGACATCTCCACCATCAACCCGCTCGACCATACTGGCCCGACCTTCGTCGCCACCGGCGGCCCGGTCTACTACGACGAGGCCAAGGACGCGCGCGACTACTCGCCGTGGGGCCAGCGCCTGGGCGCGAGCTGGATCCACCGCATCAACGACAACCTGGCGGTCGCGCTCGGCGCCACCTACCAGAAGCAGAAGAACGCCGGCGTCTCGATCGGCAGCTGGGGCTACACCGATGCCAGCAACGCGCGCGATGTGGATGGCGACGGCAAGGTCGACTACACGCCCTGGGGCGCGGCCGACCAGCTCAAGCTGACCGAGCAGACCCGCACCGGCGCGATGGGCACCGTGCAGTGGCGCTCGGGCAACCTGGAACTCAAGCTCGACGGCCTGTACTCGCGCATCCGCATCGACGAGGACCAGCGCCAGAACTGGTTCAACAACCTCGGCTACAGCATCTACTCGGCCAGCAATCCGTACACCACGCCCGGCTCGTCCTACACCATCGTCGACGGCGACGTGGTCGCCGCTACCCTGGCCAATTCCAAGCTGCAGGTGGACCACGTCGTGGCCCGCTACGACGAGGTCAAGACGCTGGCGGCCGGCGGCCTCAACGCCAAGTGGCGCGGCGACGTGTGGACGCTGGGCAGCGACCTGTCGTTCTCGCAGGCCAAGCGCGACAACGACTGGCGCGCGGTGCGCTTCGGCAGCAACCCGGACACGGTGTCGTTCGACTTCCGCCACGGCGTCACCCCCACCATCAGCACCAGTTCCGACGCGCCGGAATGGGGCATCAGCGGCCAGACCGAGCCGCAGGCGCTGCGCGACCGCATCGCCGCGCTGGCGCTGAGCGCGAGCCGCGCGATCGAGGATTCCCCGGTCACCGCGCTGGAATTCGGCGCGCGCGCCTCACGCCGCGAGAAACAAAACCGCCATTTCACCAGCTTCCAGTCGGGCTACAGCCAGCCGATCTCGGCCTACCAGGACCTGATCTATCCGGTGACGATGCCGGACCTGAACGTGCCGACCCTGACCGGCGGCGACCTGGACGTGATCGCCAAGCTCGGCTTCGGCGGCTTCGATCCCAACCTGGCCACCGAGCAGCGTCTGGATCACTGGAACGTCGAGGAGAACGTGCGCGAGGCCTTCGCCAAGGCGGTGTTCAGTTCGCAGTGGTTCGGCGTCGACGTCACCGGCAACGCCGGCGTGCGCGTGGTCCACACCGACACCGACAGCCATGGCTACGACACCGTCGGCGGCGTGGTGCAGCCGAGCAGCGCCGGCAAGACCTACACCGACGTGCTGCCCAGCGCCACGGTCAACTTCCTGATCGACCCCGAGCGCATCCTGCGTCTGTCGGTGGCCAAGGTGATGGCGCGGCCGCCGCTGGACGAACTGCGCACCGGGCGCGCGCTCGACGACCCCAACACCACCGTCGGCCAGCTCACCGGCAGCGGCGGCAACCCGCAGCTCAACCCTTTCCGCGCCACCCAGCTCGACCTGTCCTACGAGTGGTACTTCCACAAGGAAGCGCTGGCGGCGCTGGCGCTGTACCGCAAGTGGGTGGATTCGAGCATCGGCTACAAGACCCAGCACGAGACCATCGACGGCCGCGACTACCTGATCAGCGGCCCGTTCAACGGCGGCGGCGGCTACATCAACGGTGCCGAGCTGACCTTCCAGACCCCGTTCTTCTTCATCCCGCACATGGAGAACTTCGGCATCTACTCGAACTACTCGTACGTGGAATCCAACCTGCACGAGTTCTCGCCGGCGGACAATCCGCTGCCGCTCAGCGGCCTGGCGCGCAACACCGGCACGCTGGACCTCTGGTACAACAACAGCAAGTTCGAAGCGCGGATCGGCTACAAGTACCACAGCCCCTACACCGTGGTGTACGGCTGGAACGCGGCGCGGCTGGCGCGACTGGAGAGCGAAGGCACGGTGGACCTGAGCCTGGCCTGGCGCTACAGCGAGCATCTGGGCTTCAAGTTCCAGGTCGGCAACCTGACCAACGAACCGCTGCGCGCCTACAGCGACAACAAGCGCAACCGGCTCGCCAACCAGGACGATGGCGGCTACCAGCTGTTCGGCCGCCGCTTCGCCCTGGAAGCGACCTACACGTTCTGAGCCGGTGGAGACCCGCATGCGATCCAGACGCACCTGGCTGCCGGCGCTCGCGCTGGCCCTCGCCACCGCCCTCGCCGCGCCCATGGCCGGCGCCGGCACGCTGTACCTCGGCGCCGACCTGTCCTACGTCAACGAGATGGAGGATTGCGGCGTGCAGTACCGCGACCACGGCGCGGTGCGCGACCCGTTCGAGCTGTTCCATGCGCACGGCGCCAACCTGGTGCGCGTGCGCCTGTGGAACGATGCGCGCTGGACCCGCTACAGCGACCTGAGCGACGTCAAGAAGACCATCCGCCGCGCACGCGCGCAGGGCATGCAGGTGCTGCTGGACTTCCACTACTCCGACGACTGGGCCGACGGCGAGAAGCAACTGATCCCCAAGGCCTGGGCCAGCATCACCGACCAGGACGAACTGGCGCGCACGCTGTACGGCTTCACCTACGACACGCTCAGCGCACTGGACCGCGCCGGGCTGATGCCGGAGCTTGTGCAGGTGGGCAACGAAAGCAATTCCGACCTGATGGACAGCCAGCCCTGGGACAAGCGCCGGCCGATCGACTGGACCCGCAACGCCAAGCTGTTCAACGCCGGCATCCAGGCGGTACGCGACGCCGGCGCGCGCTCGACGATCAAGCCCAAGGTGATGCTGCATATCGCCCAGCCGGAGAACGTGGAGCCGTGGTTCGCCGACGCCGCCAAGGCCGGCGTGCGCGACTTCGACTTCATCGGCATCAGCTACTACCGCAAGTGGTCGCGCGAGACCATGGACCAGCTCGGCGCCACCATCAAGCGCCTGCGCCAGCGCTATCAGGCCGAAGTGATGGTGGTGGAGACCGCCTATCCGTGGACGCTGGAAAGCGGCGACCCCTCGCCCAACCTGCTCGGCGCCGACTCGCTGATCAAGGGCTACCCGGCCACCCCGCAGGGCCAGTTGAACTACCTGGTCGACCTCACCCAACTGGTAGTCGACAACGGCGGCAGCGGCGTCGTGTACTGGGAACCGGCCTGGACCAGCAACCAGTGCAAGACCCGCTGGGGCGTCGGCTCCTCGTGGGAGAACGCCAGCTTCTTCGATTTCCGCAACGGCAACGAACTGCTGCCCGGCATCGGCTTCATGCAGCATGCCTACCGGCCGGCCCCGGCGGCGGCCGCGGGCACCACCGCCGCGCCCGCGCAGGACGCGCGGCCATGATCGAACTGAGCCGCCGCGACCTGCTGCGCTCGCTGGTCGCCGGCGGCGTGCAGGTGGCGGTGCCCGGCG
>NZ_AQOJ01000218.1:0-1183 GCF_000364685.1 Xanthomonas sp. SHU 166 | reverse complement strand
AAGGTCATCACCTCCAACTACAAGGCCGAGTTCGACCAGGTCAGCAGTGCGGCGATCGTCGCCTCGACCAAGTCCGGCACCAACGATTTCCACGGCAGCTTCTTCTGGGATACGACCAACGACGACTGGCGTGCCGAAAGCCCGCTGGAGCGCAAGGCCGGCCAGCGCGACGACTTCTCCGAGACCCAGTACGGCGCCACCTTCAGCGGCCCGATCCTCAAGGACCGCGCGCACTTCTTCGTGGCCTACGAGGCCAAGGAATACACCACGCCGAACACGGTGATCCCGGGCGGCATCTACGCCGACCGCGTCGACCAGCTGCCGGCGCAGCTGCAGCCGCTGGTCGCCACCTACAGCACGCCGTTCAAGGAAGACCTGTACTTCGGCAAGATCGACTGGACCCTGGGCGACAACAACCTGTTCGAGCTGACCGGCAAGTACCGCAAGGAAGACGAGCTGTCGGACATCGGCAACACCACCACCTACCAGCACGGCAGCAGCAACGGGCAGAAGGAAAAGCGCGCCAACCTGCGCTGGCAGTACAGCGGCGAGGCCTTCCTCAACGATCTGAACCTGAGCTACGAGAGCGCGTTCTGGACCCAGACCCCGCTCACCGACGGCAGCGGCTACGTGCTGTCCTATGTGCCGCAGGCCGGCAACGAGACCACCATCCTCAGCGCCGGCGCCGGCAGCAGCTTCCAGAACAAGGGCCAGAAGGGCTGGACCCTGCAGGACGACCTGACCCTCAACAGCCTTGACTGGCACGGCAGCCACACCATCAAGATGGGTTTGAAGTACAAGGACATCCAGCTCGATTCGACCCAGATCAATCCGGCCAATCCGCAGTACTACTACAACATCCTCAGCGATGTCGGCACCCCGTACCGGGTGCGCTTCGGCGACACCGGCGACGGCGGTTCGGTGCAGTCGCAGAACAAGCAGTACGGCATCTACCTGCAGGACGACTGGGAGGTCAACGAGCACCTGACCCTGAACCTGGGCGTGCGCTACGACTACGAGAAGACCCCGTCGTTCCTCGACTTCGTCACCCCGGCCGACGTCGCCAGCGCGCTGCTGAACTGGCGCAACCTGGACAACGCCAACTACGACATCGCCAACTACATCAGCACCGGCAACAACCGCAAGGCGTTCAAGGATGCCTGGCAGCCGCGCCTGGGCTTCT
>NZ_AQOJ01000217.1:0-2564 GCF_000364685.1 Xanthomonas sp. SHU 166 | reverse complement strand
TGCGGCAGCTGCGTCCGCGGCAACGCGGCCAGCCGCGCGGTCGGCGTCGGCGAAGCCGGTGAAAGCAGGCACAGGCAGCAAACCTGCGAAGCCGGCCAAGGCTGCAGCAGCCAAGACGCCGCCTGCGAGCCGCAAGCGCCGCGGCCACTGAGCGGCACTTGCGGTCGCGCGTGCCGATCGGCCGCGCGCTGCACCATCGTTGGGAGGGATGGCACGCGGCAACCACACGGTGCCGCGCACTGCACTCAGTGCAGCAGATCCCAGCCCATCTTGCCGATCAGCACCACCACCAGCACCAGGAACAACTGCCGGATCAACGGCGTGCCGCCGCGCAGCGCCAGCCGGGTGCCGGTCACCGCGCCGGCCACGTTGGCCACGGCCATCGGCACCGCCGCGGCCAGCAGGATCTTGCCGCTGGGCACGAAGAAGCACAGCGCGGCCAGGTTGGTGGCCAGGTTCACCACCTTCGACGCGGCCGAGGCGCGCAGGAAATCCAGACCGAAGAAGCGGATGAACAGGAAGATCAGGAAGCTGCCGGTGCCCGGCCCGAAGAAGCCGTCGTAGAACCCGATCGCCGCGCCGATCGCCAGCGCGATCGCCAGTTCGCGGCGGCCGATGTGGCGCGGGCGGTGCAACGCGCCGAAATCCTTCTTGACCAGCGTATAGCCCAGCATCGCAATCAGCAGCACCAGGATCAGCGGGCGCACCGCCTGTTTCGGTAGCAGGCTCACCGCCGTGGCGCCGAGGAAGGCGAACACGAACGCGGCGGCGGTCGCATACAGCACCGGCCGCCACGGCAGGCGCACGTGGCGCGCATAGCGCCAGGCGGCGGTGCCGGTGCCGGCCATGGAACTGAACTTGTTGGTGCCGAGGATCACGGCGGGCGCCTGTTGCGGCAAGGTCGCGAACAGCCCGGGCAACTGGATCAGGCCGCCGCCGCCCACCGCCGCGTCCACCAGCCCGGCGACGAAGGCGATGCACAGCAGCCAGGGCAGTTCGGTGGGGATCGACTCGAGCACGCCGGCGCTCCGCGCAAGGGGCCGCAAGCATAGCCGCCACCGGCCGCGACGCGTGCGCGGCGTGCGCCGTGTCGCCGCAGCCGGCACAATCGGCACATGTCTCCGTCCGCCCTGCGCCTTGCCGATCCCTGCCCCTGCGGCCGTCCGCGCGAGTACGCGCAGTGCTGCGGGCCGTACCACGCCGGCACCCCTGCGCCGGATGCCGAATCCTTGATGCGCTCCCGCTACAGCGCCTACGTGCGCCAGGACGCCGATTACCTGCGCGCGAGCTGGCATCCGTCGACCTGTCCGCCGCAGGTGGAGATCGATCCGCGCACGGCGTGGCTCGGCCTCACCGTGCAGCGCGTGCTGCAGACCGGCGCCGACAGTGCCGAAGTCGCCTTCCTGGCGCGCTATCGCATCGGCGGCGGCAGCGCCGTGCGCATGACCGAGCACAGCCGCTTCGTGCGCGAGGATGGGCGCTGGTACTACCTCGACGCGCTGGACTGAGCGTCGCGCGTCGCGCCGCCGTTCTTTGGCGGGGCAAGCGTTGGCCCTCTGGCGCTTCGAACGGAATGCCGCAGCGGCCCGAACGCCATGCGTGTCGCGGCCGCGGCATCGTGCCGCGCGATCCGCCAACCAGGCCACGCTCGGAACGCGCTGCCGGTCGCGTGCCTGCCGCCCGCGTCGCGTGAGCGGAGCGCACACGCGCCGGTTGTTTATGATGTCGGCCCTGCCGTCGGCGAGGAAGTTTCGATGATGCGTTTGGCCTGGATCCTGCTGCTGGCGGCCCCGTGCGCGCTCGCGCAGACCCCACCCGCGGCGGCGCCGTCCACGCCCGATCCGGTCTTCGCCAGCTGCGTGGTCGGCCTGCGCACGGCTGCGGCGAAGGCGGGTGTCGCCGAGGCGTCCTTCGACCGCTTCACCGCCGGTCTGCAGCCGGACCCGAGCGTGCTGCCGCTGCTCGACGCACAGCCCGAGTTCACCACGCCGATCTGGGACTACCTGGCCGGCCTGGTCGACAGCCAGCGCATCGACGATGGTCGCGCCATGCTCGCCGCGCATCGCGACCTGCTCGCGCAGGTGGCGCAGCAGTACGGTGTCGACCCGGAGACGGTGGTCGCGGTGTGGGGCGTGGAGAGCGACTACGGCCGCATCTCCGGCAAGCGCCCGCTGCTGGTGTCGCTGCTGACCCTGTCCTGCGAAGGCCGCCGCCAGCCGTTCTTCCGCAGCGAGCTGTTCGCGCTGCTGAAGCTGCTGCAGGCCGGCGACCTGCGCCCCGAGGGCCTGACCGGGTCCTGGGCCGGCGCCTTCGGCCATACCCAGTTCATGCCCAGCACCTACGCCCGCGTCGCCGTGGACGGCGATGGCGACGGCCGCCGCGACCTGGTCGCCAGCATTCCCGATGCGCTGGCCTCCACCGCCAACTATCTCAAGCTCGCCGGCTGGCAGAGCGGCCAGCCGTGGGGGCTGGAGGTGAAGCTGCCGGCGGGCTTCGACCCGGCGCTGGCCGGGCGCACCCAGCGCCGGCCGCTGTCGGACTGGCGCGCGCGTGGCCTCGCCGCC
>NZ_AQOJ01000216.1:0-1799 GCF_000364685.1 Xanthomonas sp. SHU 166 | reverse complement strand
GCGGCAGCGCCTGCGGCGCATGCGTGCCGGTCTGTGCGACAAATTACTCGATGCTGGCGTAGCTGTATTCCATGCTTTGCCTAGCGCCGCCTAGCCTCTAGCCTGCCCCCATGCCAAACCGCCCCCTGGAGGATTTTTACTAAAACCATCTTTCTTATACCAATCAAGCAACAGGATCAGAGAAACAATAGGGACTACCACCCAGAAAGTCCCTCGCCGCGGAGTTCACATCCACCTTAAGCAGTTCAGCATCAACATCAATTCGCTTATCCCTTGCCATTTCGCATATAACCTCGACCGCATCAACAACGCCAGAGGCAATAAATTCATTAAATCCATCAACACTACAACCCAGCCAACCACTAACCGGAACAAATATATCAGCGGTAGCGAAAGACCTCTTTTTTTGAAACTTGACATTGTGGACTCCAGCCAAGCCCCAAGCCTGCACTGATCCATCGACCCTCAACACAAGAGCAATTTCCGTAATGACATTGCTATACACAGCCCTGCAATGTTTCCGCAAAAGAAGGCGAAAGCGAACAATAGACTCATTAGTCACCACATGAGCATCTTTACCACCAATATCAGCGCCCAACGTAATGAAATCGTTTCGCTCAGATGTCACTCTCCAATTCTCCTACCAGCCCAAGGCTCATGATTGTCAGGACCAGGACTACGCTCCACAAGATCACGCTCTTTCTTAATCATTTCACTTCTAGGCCCACGATCAGTTCTAACGACAGTTCCACCACCGATTTGCTTCGCGGTGTAACGCTTTGCAGGATTTTCATGCCTTGTAATACCATGTTTAAGGAAGTTCCCATCCTTATCGTATTTTTCGTAAAGAGTCGCCAAACGACTATCTACCTTATTGCCGTGTACCTTCTTAGCTGCTCCATTTACAGCCTTCCCTCCAACCCCTTTTGCACCGGCAGCCAGATCCAACAACGGTGCAGCCGACCGAAGCGCATCCGAAGCCTCTTCCAATCCCGCCGCAGCACAGTCGTTGCCAAGGTTACGCTGCACCTGCGCGGCATTGTCTGCCATGTCGCCTAACGCATCCGCGCAATCGCCCGGAAACTGCATGCAGTAGGCATCTACCGAGGTGAAAACCAACCCCAGAGGATCCGTTCCGATGATGGGATTGCCTTCCACATAGGCGTAGCTATTCGCCCCACCCGCCAACCCAATCGGATCCTCCCCGATGAATCGCGCCCACTCCGGCTTGTAGTACCGTGCCCGGTAGTAATACAGCCCATTGGCATCCCGCTCCCGCCCCGTGTACTGGTAGGGATTGGTGAAGGATGCACTGCTCTGCGTGGTGGCGCCATACGGATCGTAGTCGTAGCGCTGCACCGCCGTCCCGGCCGTGTCGGTCAGCAGCCGCGTGCTGCCCAGCAGATCGGTCAGGAAGTATGTGCGCCCGCCGTTGTCGTTGCGCGCGAAGCGTTGGTCGATGCCGGGACCGGTCAGGATCGGGTTGACCGTACCGCCCTGCGTCTCCTGCACCGCGTCCAGACCGTCGTAGAGGTACTGCGTGGTCGTGCCGCCTTCCGTCTTCGCAATACGTCGGCCCAATGCGTCGTAGCTGAAACTGGCCAATACGCTGTCGCCCTGCTTGATCTGGCTCAGCCGGTCGCGGTCGTCCCAGACGTAGCTGCGCGTACCGTCCGACAGCAGGTTGCCGTTGCTGTCGTAGCTCAGCGCGACGTTGCCGGCCTGGGTCTGGCGATTGTTGTCGTCGAACGCGTTGTTGCCACTCGCCGGCGGCAGCGCCTGCGGCGCATGCGTGCCGG
>NZ_AQOJ01000215.1:0-782 GCF_000364685.1 Xanthomonas sp. SHU 166 | reverse complement strand
CCCCCGGTTTTGAGTAGCAGGGCGATTTGGAGTCCAATCCCCAACGAGACGGAGATTGGACGTGAAGAAGCGCTTTTCCGAAGAGCAGATCATCGGCTTCCTGCGTGAGGCCGAAGCCGGCGTGGCGGTGAAGGACCTGTGCCGGCGGCACGGATTCAGCGAGGCCTCCTACTACCTGTGGCGCAGCAAGTTCGGCGGCATGAGCGTGCCGGAGGCCAAGCGGCTCAAGGAGCTGGAGGCGGAGAACACGCGGCTGAAGAAGCTGCTGGCCGAGCAGTTGTTCGAGAACGACGTTATCAAGGACGCCCTGCGAAAAAAGTGGTGACCGCACCGGCGCGCAGGATGCTGGTGCGGCAGCTGATGGAGCGCGGGCTCACGGAGCGTCGGGCGCTGGTCGTGGTGCGGATGAGCGCCAGCGCGCTGCGCTACGTCCCGCGTCCGGATCGCAACGTCGAGCTGCGCGAGCGGATCCTGGCGCTGGCGCAGCGGCACAAGCGCTACGGCGTCGGGATGATCTATCTGAAGCTGCGGCAGGAGCAGTGGCCGGTGAACTACAAGCGGGTGGAACGGCTGTATCAAGAGGCCAGGTTGCAGGTGCGCCGGCGCAAGCGGAAGAAGGTGCTGCTGGGCGAGCGCCAGCGGTTGCTTCGGCCTGAAGCCGCTAACCAGGTCTGGTCGATGGACTTCGTGTTCGACCGCACCGCCGAGGGCCGGGTGCTCAAGGCCCTGACCATCGTCGACGATGCCACGCACGAGGCGGTGGCGATCGAGGTGGAGCGGGC
>NZ_AQOJ01000214.1:0-3839 GCF_000364685.1 Xanthomonas sp. SHU 166 | reverse complement strand
CGGGCAGGCCTTCGCCGCGCGCGCCGGCCGCGCCATGGCCGCGACCGGGCTGCGCGAGTTCCCGGCGACGCCGATCCCGCTGCAGGTGCCGGGCGAAGCCGGCGTGCCTGCGTATCCGGCGTTGGTGGACGAGGCCGACAGCGCCGCCCTGCGCATCTTCGCCGACCGTGCGCAGGCCGAGGCGGCGCATCCGCGCGGCGTGCGTCGGTTGCTGGAGATCGCCCTGGCCGACAAGGTCAAGCAGGCGCGCAAGCAGTTGCCGGTATCGCCCAAGACCGGGCTGTTGTACGCGGCGATCGAATCGCAGGAACGCCTGCGCGGCGACCTGGTGGAAGCGGCCTTGAACGCGCTGCTGGAGCAGGGGCTGGAGGCGATCCGCGACGCGGACAGTTTTGCCCAGCGCCGCGACGCCGCCGCCAGGCAGCTGTTCGGCGAGGCGATGGAGCGGCTGAAACTGGCCGAGGCGATCATGGGCGCGGCCGCGGAACTGAAGCCGCAACTGGAATCGCCGCTGATGGGCTGGGCCAGCGGCAACCTCGACGACCTGCGCGCGCAACTGGCGGCCTTGCTGCATCCGGGCTTCCTGCGCGAGACCCCGGCCACTGCCCTGGCGCAGTTCCCGCGCTACCTGCGCGCGATGATCCTGCGCGCCGAACGCGCCAAACGCGATCCGGCGCGCGACCAGTCGCGGATGCTGGAGCTGAAGCCGTTCGTCGACGCACTGGCCGACGCGGCCGCGGCCGGATGTGGCGACACACCGGAGTGGCAAGCGCTGCGCTGGGACCTGGAAGAACTGCGGGTGTCGCTGTTCGCCCAGGAACTGGGCGCCCGCGCCGGCATCTCGGCCAAGAAGCTGGCGCAGCGGGTGGCTCTGCTGCGGTGATTGGGGAGTGGGGATTCGGTGTGAGATTCCACCGCTGTTCCCGCACCACCCGCGTGAGCAGCATTCTTGTGGGAGGGACTTCAGTCCCGACGCGTTCAGCGGCAGGCGTCGGGGCTGAAGCCCCTCCCACAACGGGGATGCGCCGCTTGGACGGTCAAGCGATCTGCTCTGCAACGGCGCGTGGTGTTGGTGCTACGCACCAACGCAGTCGCGTCTTGTTGTGTCGCAGGAGCGGCTTCAGCCGCGCCCATCGTGGCGTCATGCGTCGCGGCTGAAGCTGCTCCTGCGCGTACGCTCCAGGGCGATTGGAGGTGCCCTGCATTCCCGCTGCTCTGGCGTTCATGCGTCGGGGCTGAAGCCCCTCCCACAGCAGCCGCTCCTGCGACATGCGATCACGGCCCTCAACGTTTCAGCCCGCAGCAATCCAACGAATCCCCAATCCCCACTCCCCAATCTCCGCCCCTCAGTCATCCACCCGCTCGCCCATCAGCTCGCGCTGGCGCTTGTCCAGTTCCTCGGCGTAGCGCTTGCGCACGAAGCTTTCGCTGAGCACGCCCAGGACCTTGCCCTGGTCGTCGACCACCGCCAGCTCGTCGCTCTGGGTCAGGTCGAACTGGCGCATGGCGGTGACCACGTCGGTGTCGGCGGGCAGGGCCACGTCGCGGTTGCCGGCGTAGTCGACGATGGCCGCGTCGGCGTTGACGCCGTCGGCATAGGCGGCAGCCAGGGTGACCAGGCCGGCGTAATGGCCGCTCTCGTCCTCCAGCACCACGCGGGTGCCCGAGCCGAGCGGGAAGCGGCGGCGGAACTCGGCCACGCTGGTGGTGGCGGCCAACGGATGCACGTCCTTCTGCATCATCCGCCCGGCGCTGAGGTGCTTGACCCAGCCGACGTCGCGCGCGCTCTTGATGGTCTCGCCGCGCAGGTGCAGGCGCCAGGTCGAGAACGAGTAGCCGAAGATCTGGCGGACGATGGTGTTGGCGACCAGCACCGCCACCATCACCGCGCTGGCCAGCACGAAATCGTGGGTGCCTTCCAGTACCAGCATCGCCATCGTCATCGGCGCGCCGATCACCGCGGCGGCCATCGCCGCCATACCGGCCAGCGACGCGGCGGTGCCGTCGACCAAGGCCATGCCGCTGCCGAGATTCAGCACGCCGGCGAACAGCCCGCCGACCAGCGAACCCATGAACAACGAGGCGAAGAACAGGCCGCCGCGGAAGCCGAAGCCCAGCGAGATCGCCGAGCCCAGGCACTTGAGCAGCAGCAGGATGCCCAGCCAGCGCAGCGAGGTCGGGCTGGTCAGGTCCAGGTGCAGCGCGCCGTGTCCGGAGGACAGCACCTGCGGGGTGATCAACGCCAGCGGGATCAGCAGCAGGCCGCCGGCGACCGGGCGCGCCCAGCGCGGCAGCGGGCTGCGGTTGATCGCCTGTTCGATCGCGCCGATCAGGCGCATCACCGCCACCGCCAGCAGCGCGCAAAGCACGCCGAGCAGCGCGTACAGCACGTAGTCGCGCGCCTCCAGCGCCGAGGCCGCCGAGGCCGGCAGCAGGTACGGCTGCACCCCGGCCAGCTGCGACACGAACACCGCGCCCAGCGAGGCCACCGCCACCGGTGCCAGCGCCGATGGCGAGTACGCGCCGATCACGATCTCGAACGCATAGAACGCGCCGGCCAGCGGCGCGCCGAAGGCCGCCGCGATGGCCGCGCCGGCACCGGCGCCGACCAGGGTGCGGATGTCGGCGCGCCGCAGGCGCAGCACCCGGCCCAGGTGCGAGCCGCTGCCGGCGCCCATCTGCGTGTACGCCGCTTCCAGGCCGACCGAGGCGCCGACGCCGTTGGAGAACAGGGTCTGCACCGAGACGATCAGGTTGTCGCGCATCGACATGCGCCCGCCGTACAGCGCGTTGGCTTCGACGGCGTCGACCAGTTGCCGCTTGCGCGCGCGTGCGGCCATGCCCAGCAGGCCGACCAGCAGC
This sequence comes from Xanthomonas sp. SHU 166, assembly GCF_000364685.1. NCBI lineage: Bacteria > Pseudomonadati > Pseudomonadota > Gammaproteobacteria > Lysobacterales > Lysobacteraceae > Xanthomonas > Xanthomonas sp. SHU 166. The sequence continues at coordinate 977 of NZ_AQOJ01000214.1, read as the reverse complement.
CCGCCCAGCGGCAGCACCAGCAACTGCTGCACGCTCAGTTCGGACATGGCGCTGAGCCGCTCGTCGGCCTCCAGGCCGTACAGCAGAGCCTGCACGCCGTGTGCCAGGCTGCTCTGCAACAGGGTCAGCAGGCCGGCGATCACGCCGACCAGCAGGGCCAGGGCGATGAACCAGACATCGCTGGCGCGCAGGCGCCGGCGCAGCGCGTCGGCGAGGCTGTGCGAGGCGTCGGCCAGTCCCGGCCGCGGACGCAGGTTCACGGCGCGCGATCCTATTTGATGCGACGGACCTTGGCGCGGGTGTTGTAGTTGTCGATCTGCATGTACCACACGCCCATGATGCCGGGGGTGATCTTCACCTTGGGCGCGGTGCGGTGCACGCTGGGCAGGCTCGCCGCCTCGGTCTGCTCCCATTCCTGACCGTTGGCCAGCACGTACTTGCGGCCTTTGGCGAAGCCGGAGAACTCGCCCACCAGGGTGCTCTCGATCGGCTCGGCGCTGCCGAAGTCGAAGAAGCCGCGGTTCTTGGTGATCACCTCGCGGCGGCCTTCTTCCTTGGCCTTCTCCAGCGCCACCGCGGTTTCCTTGGCGACCTTGCCCTGCAGCCAGTCGTTCAGCGCGGCCAGCTCCTGCGGCGACAGCTTGTCCAGCCCGGCCGCCTTGAACTCCTGCGGCGACATCTGCGTCTGCAGATCGCCGGAGACGGTGCGCTGGGCGAGCGCCGGGGCGGCGGACACGGCGAGCGCCGCGCACAGGACCAGGGGAGCGAGACGCGCGAGGGACATGGCGAGGATCCGGGCAGTGGGATGCGCCGTAGTGTAGTCGCAAGCGGTGACTGCGCACGGGATACCGGGCGCGCCGGGACCGCGTCGGCGCCCGGTTCAGTCCTCGGCGGCGGCGGGCACGCCCGACCTGCGCGGCGGTCGCCGGTACACGAAGTCCGGCGCCGGCGCGGCGGCTTCGCGCTGCGCCAGCGCC
>NZ_AQOJ01000213.1:0-7008 GCF_000364685.1 Xanthomonas sp. SHU 166 | reverse complement strand
TGGCCGCGCTGGCGCTGCCGTTCTGGCTGCTGTGCGCGCTCGGCGGCGCGGTCCTGCTGTACCTGTGGGGCTTCAGCGAGCATCGCGCTGCCTGGGGCAACCGCAACCTGCTGCTGCTGGATCCGCTGTGCCTGCCGCTGCTGTTCGGCGGTCTTGCCGTGCTGCGCGGGCGCCGCCCCGGACGCTGGTTCGACGTGCTGCTGTGGCTGGTGGTGGCGCTGGCCGGCGCCGCACTGCTGATCCATTGGCTGTCGATGCTGCAGCCGCAGTTCAACCTGCAATGGATCGCATTGCTGCTGCCGGTGCACGCGGCGCTGGCCTGGGCGCTCACCCGCCCTCGCCCGCAGCCCTGATACCGTCGCGCCACTCGCCACGCGCGCCTCCGCCGAACCCACTCCCGCCATGGCCTCCGCGACCGCCAATCCCGCCTGCGTCATCAACTGCGTGCACTACGACGGCCACGGACGCCGCCACGACATCGCCCTGGAGCAGATCAGCGACGTGCTGACCGGCCACGACGACGGCTTTGTCTGGGTCGGCATGTACGAGCCCGGCGACGCGGTACTGCAGCAGCTCAAGGAGGAATTCCAGCTGCACGAACTGGCGATCGAGGACACCCGCAAGGCGCACCAGCGGCCCAAGGTCGAGGCCTTCGGCAACTCGCTGTTCCTGGCGGTGCACACCGCGCAGGTGATCGACGAACGCATCGTCTACGGCGAAACCCACGCCTTCCTCGGCGCGCGCTTCCTGCTGACCGTGCGCCACGGCGCCTCGCTGCCCTACGCGCCGGTGCGCGAGCGGCTGGAACGCGAGGCCTCGCTGATGAAACTCGGCCCGTCCTACGCGCTCTACGCGGTGCTGGACTATGTGGTGGACAACTACCAGCCGATCCTCGACGCCTTCCGGCAGAGCCTGGAACGGCTGGAGGCCGACATCTTCGCCGAGTCGTATCGGCGCGACACCGCGATCCGCCTGTACGAACTGAAGCGCGAACTAAACCAGATGCGTCTGGCGGTGGCGCCGCTGCAGGACGTGCTGGCGCACCTCAAGCGCCACCCCGGCCCGCTGATCGCCGAGGAAGTGCGGCTGTACGTGCGCGACGTGCTCGACCATGCGGTGCGCACCAACGACGCCATCGACACCCTGCGCGAAATGCTCGGCACCGCGCTGAGCGTGAACCTGTCGCTGGTCACCCTGGCCCAGGGCGAGACGGTCAAGCGCCTCGGCGCCTGGGCCGCCCTGCTCGCCGCCCCGACCCTGATCACCAGCTGGTACGGCATGAACTTCAAACAGATGCCGGAACTGGAATGGCCCTGGGCCTACCCACTGATGGTCGGCGGCGTCGCCGCGGTGTGCGTGGCGCTGTATGTGGCGTTCAAGCGGGCGAGGTGGTTGTGAGCCGCCGCGCAGCGGCGGCGGGAATGGAGAAACGGGAATCGGGAATGGACAGCGCGCCGCAGGCATGAGGTAACGCTGCATCGTTAGGCGTGCAGCAATCATCCGTGACAGACGGCGCCATCAGGCGCCGCCGCTTCTCCCATTCCCAATTCTCCATTCCCGATTCCCAACTCAAGCCACATACACCGACTTGATGTTCATGAACTCATGGATGCCATGCTCGGCCAGTTCGCGGCCGAAGCCGGAGCGCTTGATGCCACCGAACGGCAGGCGCACGTCGCTCTTGACGATGGCGTTGACGAAGGCGGCGCCGCACTGCAGCTGGCAGGCCACGCGTTCGCCGCGGGCGCGATCACGGGTCCAGACGCTGCCGCCCAGGCCGAAGGTGGTGTCGTTGGCCACGCGCACGGCTTCGGTTTCGTCGGCCACACGCAGGATCGCCGCGACCGGGCCGAACAGTTCCTCGTCGTAGGCCGGCATGCCCGGCGTCACCTGGTCGAGGATCGAGGCCGGATAGCCGGCGTGGCTGTCGCGTTCCGGCTCGCAACCGAGCAGTGGCTTGGCCCCCTTGGCGATGCTGGCCTGCACCTGCTTGTGCAGTTCGTCGCGCAGGTCCTGCCGCGCCATCGGCGCCAGCGTGGTCGCCTCGTCCTGCGGGTCGCCGAGGCGACGCTCGGCCGCGGCGGCGACGAAGCGGCGCACGAATTCGTCGGCGATCGCCTCCACCACCACGAAACGCTTGGCCGCGATGCAGGTCTGCCCGGCGTTGTCGAAGCGCGACTTCACCGCCGCGGCCACGGCGGCGTCCAGGTCGGCGTCGTCCAGCACCACGAAGGCGTCGCTGCCGCCCAGTTCCATCACGCACTTCTTCAGCTGCCCACCGGCGTTGGCGGCGATGGAGCGGCCGGCGCGCTCGCTGCCGGTCAGGGTGACCGCGGCCACGCGCGCATCGCGCAACACCTCGGCGGCCTGGTCGTTGTCGATGTGCAGCACGTCGAACACCCCGTCCGGCACGCCGGCGTCGGCCAGCACCTTGCGGATCGCGTCGGCGCAACGCGGCACGTTGCTGGCGTGCTTGAGCAGGGCGACGTTGCCGGCCATCAGCGCCGGCGCCAGGAAGCGGAACACCTGCCAGATCGGGAAGTTCCACGGCATCACCGCCAGCACGCAGCCCAGCGGCTCGTAGCGCACGTAGCTGCGCTGCGCATCGGTGGCCACCGCCTGCTCACGCAGGTAGTCCGCCGCATGCTCGGCGTAGTAGTCGCAGGCCGCGGCGCACTTGTCGAGTTCGGCCAGCGCCTCCTTGCGCAGCTTGCCCATTTCCGCGGTCATCACCCGCTGGATCGCGTCGCGCTGTTCGCGCAGTTGCGCACCGACCTTGCGCAGCAGCGCGCCGCGCTGCTCCAGCGGCGTCGCCGCCCAGCCCGGAAACGCCTGCGCCGCAGCGGCCAGGCGCTGTTCGACGGCGGCGGCATCCATCAGCTCGAGACTGTATTCGACCTGGCCGTTGGCCGGATTGACGGTGTCGTAAGGCATCGCGCGGACTCCTGGAAAAGTGTCCGGCCAGCCTAGCGCCGTGGACGTTGCGGCGACGTGGCGATGCCATACAGCGCGATGGCTCACAGTGTTCCGCGTGGCCTGTGTGAGTCGACTGTCATGCAGCAGCCAGGAGCGACGCGCCGTGCTTTCCGATGGCGCAATGCGTCGGGACTGGAGTCCCTCCCACAGTGCACCAGGCAAGCCCGCCGCAAGATCCTGTGGGAGCGGCTTAAGCCGCGACAGGCCTTACCGGCAATGCGTGTCGCGGCTGACGCCGCTCCACGGAAAAGCAGCGCACATCATCCCCCCTGCTGTTGCGCCAACTGCATGTCGCGCTGGCGGCGCTTCTCGCTGCGCGCCATCAGCCACCAGCCGACGACGGCGGCGATCGACACCGCCAGCACCATCAGCGTGGCCAGCGCATTGATCTTGGGCTTCAGGCCCATGCGCACCGAGGAGAACACGGTCATCGGCAGCGTGGTCGAATCCGGGCCGGCGACGAAGTTGGCGATCACCACGTCGTCCAGCGACAGGGTGAACGCCAGCAGCCAGCCCGACACCAGCGCCGGGGCGATGATCGGCACGGTGATCAGGAAGAACACCTTGAGCCGGTTGGCGCCCAGGTCCATCGCCGCCTCTTCCAGCGAGCGGTCCAGTTCCTGCAGGCGCGAGGACACCACCACGGTGACGAAGGACAGGGTGAAGGTGACATGCGCGGCCCAGATCGCCATCACGCCCTTCGGCGGGATGCCGAGCACCCCGCCCATCGATACCAGCATCATCATGATCGACAGGCCGATGATCACCTCCGGCATCACCAGCGGCGCGGTCACCAGCGCGCCGAACAGGCTCTTGCTGGGGAAGCGGCGGAAGCGGGTCATCGCCATCGCCGCCAGCGTGCCGAGCACCATCGACGCGGTGGCGGTCCAGAACGCCACCTTCAGGCTGATCCACGCCGCCTGCAGGATCTGCCGGTCGCGCAGCAGTTCGCCGTACCACTTGGTGGAGAAGCCGGCCCACACCGTCGCCAGCTTGGAGGCGTTGAACGAATACACCATCAGCAGCAGGATCGGCAGGTACAGGAAGGCGAAGCCGGCGCCCAGCACCGTCCAGCGCAATACCCTGCCCATGCCGCCGCGCGCGCCGCTCATGCCTGACCGCCTTCGAGCTGGCGCTGCTGGTAGCGGTTGAAGATCAGGATCGGCACCATCAGCAGCGCCAGCATCGCGATCGCCACCGCCGAAGCGGTCGGCCAGTCGCGGTTGTTGAAGAACTCGCCCCACAGCACCCGGCCGATCATCAGCGTGTCCGGGCCGCCGAGCATCTCCGGGATCACGAACTCGCCCACCGCCGGGATCATCACCAGCATGCAGCCGGCGACGATGCCCGGCCGCGACAGCGGCAGGGTCACGGTCAGGAACGCCTTCCACGGCGGCGCGCCGAGATCGTAGGCGGCCTCGAGCAGGCGCTGGTCGAGCTTGACCAGGGTCGCGTACAGCGGCAGCACCATGAACGGCAGATAGCAGTAGACGATGCCGATGTAGGCGGCAACCGGGGTGTAGAGGATGTGCAGCGGCGCATCGATCAGGCCCAGCGCCAGCAGCGCGCGGTTGAGCACGCCGTTGCTGTCGAGGATGCCGATCCAGGCGTAGACGCGGATCAGGAACGAGGTCCACGACGGCAGCACCACCAGCATCATCGCGATGTTGCGCGCCGACGGCGACAGCCGCGCGATCGCGTAGGCCATCGGATAACCGATCAGCAGGGTCAGCACGGTGGAGATGCCGGCGATCTTGATCGAGCCCCAGTAGGCCTCGATGTACTGGTGGTCGCGCAGCAGCGCCAGGTAGTTCTGCAGGGTCAGCTTCAGCGTCAGCACGCCGTCGCGGAACTCCAGCAGTGCGCTGTACGGCGGGCTGCGGATCGCCTGCTCGGCGAAGGAGATGCGCAGCACGATCAGGAACGGGATCGCGAAGAACAGCAGCAGCCACAGGTACGGCGCGGCGATCACCAGCCAGCGCAGCGCCGGTAGCGACCCCAGGCGCAAGCGCTGCTGCAGGCGCAGCCGTGGCGTCGGTTGCGGCGGCACCGGGACGACGGGCGCGCTCATGCGGTCAGCACCACGCCGTCGTTGTCGTCCCACGACACCCACACCGTGTCGCCCCAGGTCATGCCTTCGCTGTCCCAGCGCTTCTGGTTGGCGAAGTTGGATTGCACGCGGATGCCGCTGGGCAGGCGCACGTGGAAGATCGAGTGGCTGCCGAAATAGGCGATGTCCTCGATGGTGCCGCGCGCCTTGTTGTAGGTCTGCTCGGGTTCGCCCTTGGTGATCCAGACCTTTTCCGGACGCACCGCGAACGCCACCTCCTGCCCTTCCACGCCGGTGATGCCGTGGCTGATGTAGATCGGCACCGGGAACTGCGGGCACAACACGGTCACGTGGTCGGGATGGTCCTCGCCGATGCGGCCCTCGAACATGTTCACCGAGCCGATGAACTCGGCGACGAAACGGCTGTTCGGCGACTCGTAGATGTCGCCCGGCGTGCCGACCTGGCGGATGCGGCCCTGCTCCATCAGCGCGATGCGCGTGGCCATGGTCATCGCCTCCTCCTGGTCGTGGGTGACCATCACGCAGGTCACCCCCGAGGTCTCGATGATCGAGACCAGTTCCAGCTGCATCTGCGAGCGCAGCTTCTTGTCCAGCGCGCCCATCGGCTCGTCCAGCAGCAGCAGTTTCGGCCGCTTGGCCAGCGAGCGCGCCAGCGCCACGCGCTGCTGCTGGCCGCCGGAGAGCTGGTGCGGCTTGCGCTTGCCGAGCGTGCCCAGCCGCACCAGCTCCAGCATCTCGCCGACACGGCTGGCGATGGCGCTGCGCGACAGGCCGTCCTGCTTCAGCCCGAAGGCGATGTTCTGCTCCACGCTCATGTGCGGGAACAGCGCATAGGACTGGAACATCATGTTGAGCGGGCGCTGGTACGGCGGCAGCCCATCCAGCGGCTGGCCGTCGAGCACGATGCGGCCGCGGCTGGGCTGCTCGAATCCACCCAGGCAGCGCAGCAGCGTCGACTTGCCGCTGCCGGAACCGCCCAGCAGCGCGAAGATCTCGCCCTGGCCGATATCCAGGTCGATGTCGTCCAGCGCGACGAAGCCGTCGAACTCCTTGCGCAGGCCGGCGATGGACACATAGCCGGCGCCCTTGGCCGGCGGCGGTGCCGGCAGATGGTCGGTTCTCGCTTCGCTCAACGCCATCGCTGATTCCCCGTGAAGCACGCCGTCGTGCGCAGCGCCGATGCGGCGGCGACCGTGGCGCGGTGAGTCTCAGTGTAGCCGTGGGCGCCGCGTCGGCGATACCGCGGCGGCCACGCCGCGCGGCGGCGCGGGATTCGGGAGTCGGGATTGGGGATTCGTCAAAGCAGCAAGCGCTTACTGCGCCGTGGCTGGCGCTGGCGCGGACGCCGGCGCCTCCGGCGCCGCCCAGCCCAGGCCCAGGCTCTTCTGCAAGGCCACGTAGCGCAGCAGCACCTGGGTGTGCGCCTGCAGCGCACTGTCCTGGGCGGAAGCCTGCTGGCGCTGCACGTCCAGCGCATCGATCAGCGACGAGGCGCCGGCGGCATAGCGTTGCTGCAGCAACGCGGCGGAACGATCGGCCGAGGCCGCGGCCTTGTCCGCGGCCAGCGCCTGCTGGCGCGCGGCGCCGAACCGCGCCAGGGCGCCGTTGGCATCCTGCAGCGCGGCCAGCACCGTGCCTTCGTAGGCGGCCAGCCGCGCGGCGTTGCCGGCGCGGGCCTGCTCGACCTTGGCACGGGTGCCGCCGAAATCGAAGATCGACCAGCGCAGGAACGGCGCCACCACGCTGTTGACGGCGTCGCGGCCGAGATCGCCCGGCGAGGTCGCGGCCATGCCGATATTGCCCAGCAGCGTGACCTGCGGGAAATACGCGGTCAGCGCTTCGCCGATCTTTGCCGACGAGGCGGCCAGCTGGCGCTCGGCGCGGCGCACGTCCGGGCGCCGCCGGATCAGCGCGCCGGCATCGTCCACCGGCACCGTCGCCGGCAGCGTCGGCAACGGCCG
>NZ_AQOJ01000212.1:0-1997 GCF_000364685.1 Xanthomonas sp. SHU 166 | reverse complement strand
CCTGCCGATCATCGGCGCGTACTGCGCGGCGCGCTGCTGCGCCGCCGGATCTTCCAGCACGGAGCGGTCGGGCCGCCCGTTGCCATCCACCGGCAGGAAGTTGTGCATGCGGTGCGACTCGACGATCAACCCGCCGACCGCGCTGAAGGGGTTGCGTGCGTCCCAGCCGCCCTTGCTGTTGTCGTAGCCGGCGCGCTGCAGCGTGGCGACTTCCTCGGGCGTGGCGTAGATGCGGACCTGGCCGTAGTGCCGGCTGGCCGCGCTGACCGGGTCGCCGGCCATGACGTGGTTGACGACGTCGGTGCCGCCTTCGGGGATTCGGCGATCCAGGCTGACCGCGCCGTAGGCGTTGAAGGTTTCGCCCTTCAGGCCGAAGTGGTGGGCCGTGACCTGCGCGAGGTCGCCGCCCAGGGAGTGGCCGGTGACCGTGACGGCCGGCTTATGCCCATCTCGCTGCGCCTGGCTTTCAGCCAGCTCCAGCGCGTGCTTGGTGAACTGGACCGCATCAGCCACCTGCGCGTTATGGCGAGTTGCCACCATCCCGCCATCAGCTCCGAGCCCGTCAAGCAGCGGTTGCCGATCGAATTCCGTCCCGCGGTGCGCAACGACCAAGTCACCCGTATCCAGCCGTTGGTAGAGCATGCCTTGGTAGCCGGATAGGCGATCCACGTACTCAAGTCGCTTGTAAGCCACCCCACCGATAACGACCGGCTTGCTGTCCTCTCCTCTCTCGCGCGGCGTTCTATACACGTCTTCCGCGAGAAAAGCGTACTGTTGACTTGTCAGATTCATGGCGCTTCCTTAGTGGAAGACAATGTGATCTTGAACAATGCACGCTGCAATTCCAGCTTGAACTTCTCTGGATCGCGATGACCCGAATCCGGGTAATTTTCCATCTGATCGCGTGGATAGCCGCCTTTCCAGAAATACGTCGCAATAGAAGCAGTCTTCTCGACCTCGCCCTTGAAAAGCGCAGGTTGAAAGCGGGTCTCCACCTGGTTGCCGGTCGCTCTCAGCGTCACGCCCACACCACTCAGCGCGAACCTGCATACTCCTTTGCCGTAATAGTTTTCATCGACCATGCCATCGGCGTAGACCGTTCCGACGAATGTACTTTCGTCGACCTTCTTGAAGTCGATCGGTATGCCGCTTTCGCCAGGCTTGCTCCACACTCCTTCGATGGGTTCGATCGGCGTGCATTGCGCATGATTGATCATGTCGTAGAAAGCCGTACCCGACACGTATCCGAACGGCCCCGGAGCGCCCTCGATGGTCATCGAGATCCGATACGCCCGCGTCGGATGCGGATTCTTGCGGTACACCGGGTCACCATGGGCGTCGACATGAGGACTGGCGGCATTCTCCGAGGCAGCGTTCATCGGGTTGCATCCTGTCAACAAAAGCAGAAGGGAAAACGCGCAGAGGATCTTGGCTTTCACGAAAAGGGCCTCAAGCCACGATGGTGCGCCGCGCGGCATGCTCGGCGGCAGCGAGGGCGCCGGTCAGCCGGCGACAGCCATGGCGCACGTGCAGGCGCTGCATCAGCAACAGAGCGATCAACATCAGCAACGACAGACCCAGTTCCGGCACCCGGATGAAGAGCGGCAGCGAACCGGGAAGCGCGACGGCCGCCAGCGCCGACAACCACATCAGCAAGGTCATCCCGGCTACCTGCAGGATGGCGTGGCACAACTGCCTGGACTGCACCGTGCGCTTGCCACCGGAGCGCAGGCGCCACCAGGCGCGCGACGCGCGCACGACCAGCAGCGCCAGCATGCCCACCATGCCCAGTTGCAGCAGAGCACCCAACACCGCCAGCGCCTGGGCCATCAGCAGCGCCGTGCCGCCCGCATGACGGTAGGCCAGCGCAGCCATCCCGGCGGTGAGCAGCAGTGCGAGCAGCGCCGTGGTCAGCAGCGCACACGTGCGCCGCACGCATAGCTGCCACTCCTTCGACCACAGCACGTGGGACATGTCACGGCTCCTGCATCGACCAA
>NZ_AQOJ01000211.1:0-6764 GCF_000364685.1 Xanthomonas sp. SHU 166 | reverse complement strand
CCTGGCCGCGCGCACACTGGCGCAACTGGCGGCCAGCGCGGTGACCTTCCTGCCGCAGACCCAGGTGCTGCTGGCGCAGGACCGGCAGCTGCTCACCGATGGCCCCGATGGCCCGCGCTGGCTGGGCTACGACGCGCTGGTGCTGGCCACCGGCGCGCGTGAATTGCTGTTGCCGTTCCCGGGCTGGACCCTGCCCGGTGTGACCGGTGCAGGTGGCGCGCAGGCGCTGGCCAAGCAGGGCTGGCCGCTGCGCGGGCGGCGCGTGCTGGTCGCCGGTAGCGGGCCGCTGCTGCTGGCCTCGGCGGCGACGCTGCATCGCCACGGCGCGCAGGTGTTGGGCATCGTCGAACAGGCGTCGTGGCGCGCGCTGGCCGCATTCGCCGCGCAGCTGCCGCTGCGCTGGCCGGACAAGGCGCTGCAGGCGTTGGCGCTGCGCACGCAACTGGCCGGGGTCGGCTACCACGCCGGCAGCGTGGTGCTGGCCGCGTATGGCGAGGGCCGCGTGCAGGAAGTGGAACTCGACGGCCCGCGCGGCCGCCGCCGTCTCGCCTGCGATCAACTGGCGGTGGGCTACGGCCTGGTGCCGAACGTGGAACTGGCGCAACTGCTGGGCTGCCGGCTGGGCCGCAGTGGCGCGCATCCGTGCGTGGCGGTGGATGCGCAACTGCGCACCAGCGTCGACGGCGTCTATGCCGCCGGTGAGGCGCTGGGCATCGGCGGGCGCGATTGCGCGCGCGTCGAAGGCGCGATCGCCGGCCACCTGGCCGCCGGCCAGGACGCCGCTGCGCAGGCGCTGCAGCCGCAGCGGCGACGTGCGCGCGCCTTCGCTGAACTGCTGCAGCGCCAGTTCGCGCTGGACCCGCGCATCCATGCGCTGGCCGCGCCGGACACGCTGGTGTGCCGCTGCGAAGACGTGCCGCTGTCCGCGCTGCAGGGCCATGCCGACCTGCGCGACGCCAAGCTGGCCTCGCGCTGCGGCATGGGCGCCTGCCAGGGCCGCATCTGCGGCAGTGCGCTGACCGAGCTTGGCCTGGCCACGCGCGCCGCCGATTTCTCCGACGACGGCCGCCGGCCGCCGCTGTTCCCGGCGCGGCTGGACGCGCTGGCCCATCCCTGTCCGGATCCCGGTCCGGACACCGCTTGCGCCGCGCCGTCGCGCGCGGCCTCCCTTCGCAACTCTCCACAAGGTGTACTTCCATGAGCAAGGCTTCCTTCTGGTACGGCGTGCTGCCGGCCATCACCACCCCGTTCAACGCCGACGGCAGCATCGACCACGCGTTCCTGGCCAAGCATGCGCAGCTCATGATCGACGCCGGCTGCACCGCGATCGTGCCGCTGGGCTCGCTGGGCGAGGCGGCCACGCTGAGCTTCGACGACAAGCTGGCGATCCTGAAGACCCTGGTGCAGGCGGTCGACGGCCGCATCCCGGTGGTGCCGGGCATCGCCGCGCTGTCCACCGACGAGGCCGTGCGCCTGGCGCAGGCGGCCAAGCAGGTCGGCTGCGGTGGCCTCATGGTGCTGCCGCCGTACGTGTATTCCACCGACTGGCGCGAAATGGGCGCGCACATGCGCGCGGTGATCGCCGCCACCGACCTGCCGGCGATCCTGTACAACAACCCGATCGCCTACAAGACCGATTTCAGCCCGGCGCAGATCGCCGAGCTGGCCGCCGAATTCCCGAACCTGCAGGCGGTCAAGGAATCCTCCGGCGACGTGCGCCGCTTCGCCGCGCTGGGCGAGCTGCTCGGCGACCGCCTGGTGCTGCTGGTGGGCATGGACGATGCGATCGTCGAAGGCCTGAGCATGGGCGCCAAGGGCTGGATCGCCGGCCTGGTCAACGCCTACCCGAAGGAGTCGGTGAAGCTGTTCGAGCTGGCCCGCGACGGCGGCTACCCGGCGGCCAAGGCGCTATACGACTGGTTCCTGCCGCTGCTGCGCCTGGACACCGTGCCCAAGTTCGTGCAGCTGATCAAGCTGGTGCAGGAGAAGGTCGGCCTGGGCAGCGAGCGCGTGCGCGCGCCGCGGCTGGTGCTGGAAGGCGCCGAGCGCGAGGCCGCGCTGAAGGTCATCGACCACGCCATCGCCACCCACCCCGGGCACTGAGATGAGCACGCAACCGCTGTTGCTGGCCGGCCATTGGCAGGCCTCGCTGGAAGAGCGCGGCAGTTTCCGCGCCGAGGATCCGCGCGACGGGAGCGAGTTCGGCCCGTCGTTCCCGATCAGCGGCGCCGCCGATCTGGAAGCGGCGCTGAGCGCGGCGGCGCTGAGCGCCGATGCGCTGGCCGCGGCCGCGCCGGAACGCATCGCCGGGTTCCTGGATGCGTACGCGGACGCGATCGACGCCGACGTCGAGCGTCTGGTGGCGCTAGCCCATGCCGAAACCGGCCTGCCGGTGGAGCCGCGCCTGGCCAAGGTGGAACTGCCGCGCGCCAGCGGGCAGTTGCGCCAGGCCGCGCAGGCGGCGCGCAGCCACAGCTGGGCGCAGCCGGTGATCGACACCGCGGCGGGCCTGCGCGCGCAGCTGGGGCCGCTGCACAAGCCGGTGCTGGTGTTCGGCCCGAACAATTTCCCGTTCGCGTTCAACGCGGTGGCCGGCAGCGATTTCGCCTCGGCCATCGTCGCGCGCAATCCGGTCATCGCCAAGGCGCATCCCTCGCATCCGGCCACCAGCCAGCGCCTGGCCCAGCTCGCGCACCAGGCGCTGCTGGCCAACGACCTGCCGGCGGCGACGGTGCAGTTGCTGTATCACTTCGACACCACGCTGGGCCTGGAGCTGGCCGGCGATCCGCGCCTGGGCGCGATCGGCTTCACCGGCAGCCGCGCCGGCGGGCTGGCGCTGAAGGCCGCCGCCGACCGCGCCGGCGTGCCGGCCTATGTCGAACTGTCCAGCGTCAATCCGGTGTTCCTGCTGCCGGGCGCGCTGGCCGAACGCGGCGCGGCGCTGGCGCAGGAGTTCTTCGCCTCCTGCACCATGGGCAGCGGCCAGTTCTGCACCAACCCGGGCATCGTGGTGGTGCCCGAGGGCGAGGCCGGCGATGCCTTCGTCGCCGCAGCCACCGCGCATTTCGCCGCGGCTGCGCCGGCGCTGCTGTTCTCGCGCGGCGTGCTGGAGCATCTGCAGCGCAGCGTGGGCACGCTGCGCGATGCCGGCGCCACGGTGCTGGCCGGTGGCGAGGCCGATGCCGGCCCCGGCTATCGGCATGCGCCGACCCTGCTGCAAGTGTCGGCCGAGGCGTTCCTGCAGCAGCCCGAGGCGCTGCAGACCGAGGCGTTCGGCCCGGTCAGCCTGATCGTGCGCGGTGGCGGGTTGGGGCAGTTGACCGCCCTGGCGCGCAGCTTCGAGGGCAATCTCACCGGCACGCTCTATCGCGCCGCCGATGGCAGCGACGACATGGCCTTCGCCGCGCTGGCCGCGGCGCTGCGTCCGCGGGTCGGCCGCCTGATCTGCAACAAGATGCCGACCGGCGTGGCGGTGAGCCCGGCGATGAACCATGGCGGCCCGTATCCGAGCACTGGCCATCCCGGCTTCACTGCGGTCGGCATGCCCGCGGCGATCCGCCGCTTCGCTGCGCTGCACAGCTACGACGGCGTGCCCGACGCGCTGCTGCCGCCGTTGCTGCGCGATCGCAATCCCGGCGGCGTGCAGCGCTTGATCGACGGCTGCTGGAGCACCGCCGACGTGGAGCCGCACGCATGAGCGAGCAGGCCCAGATCGGCGGGTTGACCCTGGAGCAGGCGCACGCGCAACTGGCGCCGTGGCCGCACCGCGCGCCGGCGATCCAGCAGCAGGAGTACCGGCAACGCCTGGCCACTGCGCGTGCGCTGATGCGTGCGCACGGTGCCGACGCGCTGCTGATCGGCGCCGGCGCCTCGTTGCGCTACTTCACCGGGGTGCCGTGGGGCGCCAGCGAGCGCCTGGTGGCGATGTTGCTCACCGCCGAAGGCGATCCGCTGCTGATCTGCCCGGCGTTCGAGGAAGGCTCGCTGGACGCGGTGCTGTCGGTGCCGGTACGCAAGCGCCTGTGGCAGGAGCACGAGGACCCGCACGCGCTGGTCGCCGAGGCCTTGCTGGAACTGGACGCGCAGAGCCTGGCGCTTGACCCGGGCGTGGCCTTTGCGGTGCACACCGGGCTGACGGCGGTGCTGGGGCGGATCGCGATCCGCGATGCGGCGGCCATCGTCGACGGTTGCCGCATGCGCAAGTCGCCGGCGGAACTGGCGCTGATGCAGCAGGCCTGCGACATGACTCTGCAGGTGCAGCGGCTGGCCGCCGGGCTGATCCACGAAGGCATCACCACCGCGGAACTGACCCGCTTCATCGACCAGGCGCACCGCGCGCTCGGCGCCGACAACGGCTCGACCTTCTGCATCGTGCAGTTCGGCCACGCCACCGCGTATCCGCACGGCATTCCCGGCGTGCAGGCGCTGCGCCCGGGCGAGCTGGTGCTGATCGATACCGGTTGCACGGTGCAGGGCTACCACTCCGACATCACCCGCACCTACATCTTCGGCGAGCCCAGCGAGAAGCAGCGACGCATCTGGCAACTGGAGCACGACGCGCAGGCGGCGGCCTTCGCCGCGGTGCGGCCGGGCGTGGCCTGCGCGGTGGTGGACGAGGCCGCGCGCAAGGTGCTGCAGCGTGCCGGGCTCGGCCCGGACTATCAGCTGCCGGGGCTGCCGCATCGCACCGGCCACGGTTGCGGCATGAGCATCCACGAGGCACCGTACCTGGTGCGCGGCAATGCGCTGGCGCTGGCCCCGGGCATGTGCTGCAGCAACGAGCCGATGATCGTGGTGCCGGGCGAGTTCGGCGTGCGCCTGGAGGATCATTTCTACGTCACCGAGGACGGCGCGCAGTGGTTCACGCCCCCGTCGCCGGCGATCGACCGGCCGTTCGCCTGATGCGCAGGGCGGCCGCCTGCCACGTTTGCGCGGCGGCCGCCGCGGTGTGTCACGGGCGCGTGCCGCCCTGCGGAGTTCCTCGATGAAGCACATCCGTCTGCCCGTCGTCGGCATGCTGGCACTGGCCCTGCTGAGTGCCTGTCAGCCGTCGGCGCCTTCCTCGCCGGCGGCAACGGCGCCGGCCAAGGCAAGCACCTCGCCATCGCAGGCCTTCGCCGCGCTGCTCGACGCGCAGTGGCAGTATCAGCTCGAACACCATCCGGAGTTCGCCAGCATCATCGGCGACAGCCGCTACAACGATCGCTGGAGCGACTATTCGCTCGCCGCGCTGGAGGCCGAACGCCAGGCCACCGCTGCGTTCCTGGCGCGCTTCGACGCGATCGATGCCAAGGCGCTGTCGGCGCAGGAGCAGTTGAGCCTGCAGATGATGCAGCGGCAGTTGCGCGACCGGCTGGAGGCGATCGCGCTGAAGAACGACGAGATGCCGCTGGAACCGGTCGGCGGCATCCAGGTGGCGTTGCCGGGCTACGCGCAGGCGTTCCCATTCGCCAGCGTTAAGGACTACGAGGATTACATCAAGCGCCTGCAGGCGATCCCGGCGCTGCTCGACCAGGTGGTGGCGCTGTCGCGCGCCGGCGCCAGGGACGGGCTGGTGCAGCCGAAGTACCTGCTCGAGCGCATTCCCGCGCAGGTGCGCGAGATCGCCGCGCCGGCCGGTGCCGACAGTCCGTTCGCGCTCCCGCTGCAGCAGTTCCCCGCGGCGGTGCCGGAGGCCGAGCGGCCGCGCCTGCGCGCGGCGATGATCGCGGCGATCGACCAGCAGGTGCGGCCGGCCTATCGCAAGCTGGCCGATTTCGTCGCCAACGAATATGCGCCGCAGGGCCGCACCCACGAAGGCCTGTGGTCGCTGCCCGATGGCGAGCGCCGCTACCGCTTTGCGATCCACACCCAGACCACCACCGATCAGTCGCCCGAGCAGATCCACCAGACCGGCCTGGCCGAGGTCGCGCGCATCGAGGGCGAGATGGGCGTCATCGCCAAGCAGCTCGGCTATGCCGATCTGGCTGCGCTACGCAAGGCGGTGGCCCATGATCGCAAGTTCTTCGCCACCTCGCCCGAGCAGATCCTGCAGCGCTACCGCGACGACATCGCGCAGATGCAGCCGAAGCTGCCGACGTTGTTCGGTACGCTGCCGAAGACGCCGCTGGAGGTCCGCGCGATGCCCGCGTTCCGCGCCACCGCGCCAGGTGCCGAGTACTGGCAGAGCGATGCGCAGGGCAGCAAGCCGGGGCTGGTGATGGTCAACACCAGCGATTACGCGCACCGCACCCTGGTCAACATCGAGGCCACCGCGTATCACGAGGGCGTGCCCGGCCATCACCTGCAGATCTCGCTGGCGCAGACCCTGCCGCTGCCACCGTTCCGCCAGCAGTCGAGCTACAACGCCTACGTGGAAGGTTGGGCGCTGTACGCCGAGCGGCTGGGCAAGGAAGTGGGCTTCTACCGCGATCCGTACAGCGACTACGGCCGCCTGGCCGGCGAGCTGCTGCGCGCGAACCGGCTGGTGCTGGATACCGGTGTGCACTACAAGCGCTGGACGCGGCAGCAGATGATCGACTTCTTCCACGCGCATCCGTCCGACGACGAGCCCAGCATCCAGGCCGAGACCGACCGCTACATCGTCTGGCCGGGCCAGGCGCTGGGCTACAAGCTCGGCGAACTGGACATCCTGGCGTTGCGCGAGAAGGCCAGGCGCGCGCTGGGCGAGCGCTTCGACATCCGCGCCTTCCACGATGCCATCCTCGGCGGCGGCGCGATGCCGCTGGACCTGCTGGACGCGCGCATCGACGCCTGGATCGTCC
>NZ_AQOJ01000210.1:0-1286 GCF_000364685.1 Xanthomonas sp. SHU 166 | reverse complement strand
CCCCCCCGCCACTCCGGAGATTTCGCGATGACCTCCCGTTCCCGACTGCGCACCGCGCTGGCCCTGGCCATCGCGTGCACCCTGGCCTGGCAGGGCGCTGCCGCCGCCGCGCCCGCAAAGATCGCAGCGCCGGCGGCCGCTGCCCCCGCCGGCGATGCCGGCGCGCGCTTCAAGGCGCTGTACCAGCGCGAGTGGAAATGGCGCCAGGAGCAATTCGCCGGCGCCGACGACGAGGACGCGCAAGGGCAGGCGGCCGATCACCTGCCCAAGGTCGATCCGGCCACCCAGGCGCAGCGCACCGCCTACTGGCAGCAGACGCTGCATGATCTGGATGCGATCGACCCGGCGCAGTTGTCGGCGCAGGACCAGGTGAACTACCAGGTCTATCGCCAGCAACTGCAGGTGCTGCTCGACCAGCAGCGGTTCCGCGCCTGGGAAATGCCGTTCAACAGCGACTCCGCGTTCTGGAGCGACCTGGGATTCACTGCGCGCGCCACCCTGCGCAACCGCGAGGACTACCAGCGCTACCTCGGGCAGCTTGCCGACATCCCGCGCTACTTCGACGAGCAGATCGCCAACATGCGCGCCGGCCTGGCGCGCGGTTTCGCCCAGCCCAGCGTGATCCTGCAGGGCCGCGACCAGTCGATCGCCGAGGTCGCGCAGGCGCCGGGCGAGACCAATCTGTTCTACACCCCGTTCAAGCAGATGCCGGCGACGATCCCGGCGCCGTTGCAGGCGCAGTTGCGCGCGCAGGCGCGCACGGCGATCGCCCAGCAGGTGGTCCCGGCCTACGCCAAGCTGCTGCGTTTCATGCGCGAGGAATACCTGCCCAAGGCACGCCCGGCGCTGGCCGCCGAATCGATGCCCGACGGCGCGGCGTACTACCGCGCGCAGATCCGCGAATACACCACGCTCGACCTCAGCCCCGAGCAGATCCACGCGGTGGGGCTGAAGGAAGTGGCGCGGCTGCGCAAGGAGATGGACCAGGCGATCGTCGAGAGCGGCTTCAAGACCCCGCCCGGGCAGCAGACCTTCCCGGCGTTCCTGCATTATCTGCGTACCGATCCGAAGTTCTACGCCAAGACCCCGGAAGAACTGCTCAAGGATGCGGCGTGGATCGCCAAGCGCGTGGACGGCAAGATCGGCGACTACATCGGCCGGCTGCCGCGGCAACGCTTCGCGATCGAGCCGGTGCCGGCGGACCTGGCGCCGTTCTACACCGGCGGGCGCGGTGGCCCGGGTATCTACCTGGTCAACACCTACGACCTGCCGTCGCGGCCGCTGTA
>NZ_AQOJ01000209.1:0-1757 GCF_000364685.1 Xanthomonas sp. SHU 166 | reverse complement strand
GCCGGCCGCGACAGCCGCGGCCACCGCTTCCTGCACGACGCGCCGGTGCCGCTGGCGCAGCCGGGCGACTACGTGGCCGCACTGCAGGCCGCGCAGGTGCTGGTGGACCCGGACGTGCGCCGCGCGCGCATCGTCGCCGAGGTCGAACAGGCCGCGCGCGAGGCCGGCGGCAGCGCGCGCATCGCCGAGGACAACCTGGAGCAGGTGGTGAACCTGGTCGAATGGCCGTCGGCGGTGCTGTGCAGGTTCGAGCCGGCGTTCCTGGCGGTGCCGCAGGAAGCGCTGATCGAGACCATGGAGAGCAACCAGAAGTTCTTCCCGGTGCTGGACGCCGGCGGCAAGCTCACCGAGCACTTCATCGGCATCGCCAACATCGTCTCGCGCGATGTCGCCGAAGTGGCCAAGGGCTACGAGCGGGTGATCCGCCCGCGCTTCGCCGACGCCAAGTTCTTCTTCGACGAAGACCTCAAGCAGGGCCTGCAGGCGATGGGCGCCGGCCTGGCCAGCGTCACCTACCAGGCCAAGCTCGGCAGCATCGCCGACAAGGTGCAGCGCGTGGCCGCGCTGGCCGAAGCGATCGCCGCGCAGGTCGGCGTGGACCCGGCGCATGCGCGCCGCGCCGCCGAATTGAGCAAGAACGACCTGCAGTCGCGCATGGTCAACGAGTTCCCGGAACTGCAGGGCATCGCCGGCCGCCACTACGCCGTCGCCGACGGCGAGCCCAGCGAGATCGCCCTGGCGATCGACGAGGCCTACCAGCCGCGCTTCGCCGGCGACGACATCGCGCTGTCGCCGCTGGGCAAGGTGCTGGCGATCGCCGAACGCCTGGATACGCTGGCCGGCGGGTTCGCCGCGGGGTTGAAGCCCACGGGCAACAAGGATCCGTTCGCGCTGCGGCGCAATGCGCTGGGGTTGGCGCGGACGGTGATTGAGAGTGGGTTTGATGTGGATGTGAAGGCGCTCCTGTCGACGGCTGCGACCCAGGCGATGGAGGCAATTCGGCGTTCCGCCCTGCTGAAGAAGCTGGATGCAGCAGCAGAGGCGAAGCGCGAAGGTGCTGAGACTGCACCCGGGCAACATCAGGTGGGCACGGTTTCGCTGGAGCAGGTCGAGGAGATCTTCGACTTCATCCTCGACCGCCTGCGCGGCTACTACGCCGACAAGGGCGTGCCGGCGACGCAGTTCAACGCGGTGGCAGAACTGAAGCCAGCCTCCCTGTACGACTTCGACCGCCGCATCGACGCGATCGGCACCTTCGCCGCGTTGCCGGAGGCCGAGGCGCTGGCCGCGGCCAACAAGCGCATCCGCAACATCCTGCGCAAGGCCGAGGGCGAGATTCCGGCGCAGGTCGACGCGGGCCTGCTGCGCGAGCCGGCCGAGCGCGCGCTGGCCGAAGCGGTGGAAGCGGCGATCGCCGAGACCGACGGCGCGCTGCGCCAGCACGACTACGTCACCGTGCTGAACTTCCTGGCGCGGCTGCGTCCGCAGGTAGACGCGTTCTTCGACGGCGTGATGGTCAACGCCGACGACCCGGCACTGCGCCGCAACCGCCTGGCGCTGCTCAAGCGCCTGGGCGACCGCCTCGGCAGCGTCGCGGCGATCGAACACCTGTCGGCGTAAGCAGCAGAAGCGTCGAAACGGAGACGGGCCGCCTTGCGCGGCCCGTTCTCGTTTTTCAGGTAGAACTCCGGCGGCAATGCGCGGCGCCAATGGCTTCGGCACACCGCAATGCGTCGGGACTGAAGTCCCTCCCACAG
>NZ_AQOJ01000208.1:0-1484 GCF_000364685.1 Xanthomonas sp. SHU 166 | reverse complement strand
CGCAGCGGCCGGCGCCTGGCTCGCTGCGGCGGCGCGCGGCGCCTCGTCCGGGCGCACCGCATCCAGCGCCCGCTGCACCAGGGCCTCGTCGTAGTTGCTGGCGGCCACGATCTCGATGCCCTCGTCGGTGCGCCGGTTGGACAGGATCACCGCATCCGGCCCGTGCTCGTCGCGCACCATCCGGAAGGCGGTGCGCATGTCGGGGGCGACAAAGCGTTTGATCTTCATGGGTGGGAGCCGGGAATGGGGAGTGGGGAATGGGGAATGGATGCGTGATCGGTGCCGATACGTGGCGGGCCGCGGTGTCGTGTCCGGTTTTTCGTGATCGTGTTCATTGCTCTCTCCGCTGCCGGGGCAAGGGTGCGATTCCCCATTCCCTGTTCCCGTTTCCCGTCATCTCAACTGATCGTGCCCACCAGCTTCAGCCGCTTGTCCTCCGGCACTTCGCTGTAGGACAGGACCGACAGCGCGGGGACGCTGTGGCGGACCAGGCGGGCGAGGGCGGCGCGGACCTGCGCCGGCACCAGCACCACCGCCGGTTCGTTGCGCGCCTCCTGCTTGCTCACACAGTCCGCCAGACTTTGGTGCAAGCGTTCGGCCAGTCCGGGTTCCAGCGCCGCGCCGTTGCCCTGGGTAGAGTCCTGCAAGACGCGTTCCAATTGCGGGGCCAGGGTGAACACCGGCAGTTCCGGGGCCATGCCGGCGATCTCCTGGACGATGAACCGGCCCAGGGCGTTGCGCACGGCGGCGGTGAGCGCGCCGGGTTCCTGACTCTGCGGGGCGTGCTCGACCAGGGCCTCGACGATCTTGCGCAGCTGCCGCACCGGGATCTTCTCGATGAGCAGGTTCTGCAGCACCCGCACCACCACCGACAGCGGCAGCGCCTTGGGGGTGAGGTCCTCGACCAGCTTGGGCGCGCTCTTGGCCAGGGTCGCCAGCAACTGCTGCACTTCCTCGTGGCCGAGCAGTTCCGGGGCGTGCTCGCGGATCAGGTGCGAGAGGTGGGTGGCGATCACCGTGGCCGGGTCGACCACGGTGTAGCCCATGGTCTCGGCCTGTGCGCGCAGGTGCGGCTGGATCCAGATCGCATCCAGGCCGAACGCCGGGTCCTTGCCGGGAATGCCGTCGATCTTGCCGAGCGCGCCGCCCGGGTCCAGCGCCAGCTCGCGGTCCGGGTGGATGTCGGCGGTGGCCACCGGCACGCCGTGCACCAGCAGGCGGTAGGCGTTGGCCGGCAGTTCCAGGTTGTCGCGGATGTGCACCGGCGGCACCAGGAAACCGATGTCCTGGGTCAGCTTGCGGCGCACGCCCTTGATCCGCGCCATCAGCTCGCCGCCCTGGGTCTTGTCCACCAGCGGGATCAACCGGTAGCCGACCTCCAGGCCCAGCGGGTCGATCGGGCGCAGTTCGTCCCAGCCCAGTTCGGCATTGGCCTGAGCCGCGGCCGCGGCCTGCGGCGCCGCCTCGGCCGCGGCCGGCGGCGG
>NZ_AQOJ01000207.1:0-4812 GCF_000364685.1 Xanthomonas sp. SHU 166 | reverse complement strand
GCGCAGCTGCGCGCTGCTCGGCCGCGACGGACCGACCACCGCCGGGTGCGGCCCGGCCGCCGACAGCCCGCAGGCCGCGGCCGACGTGGTGCGGCGCTACTACGCGGCGATCAATGCGCGCGATTACGCCACGGCCTGGCAGCAGTGGGGCGAGGACGGGCGCCCGGGGCAGTCCTACGCGGCCTTCAAGGCCGGCTTCGCGCAGACGCGTGCGGTGAAGGCGACGATCGGCGCGCTGGGCGACAGCGATGGCGCCGCCGGTTCGGTGTACCAGCCGGTGCCGGTCACCGTGGAGGCGACGCTGGCCGACGGCACGCGGCAACGCTTCCGCGGCGACTACGTGCTGCGCCGGGTCAACGGCGTGGACGGCGCCTCGGCGGCGCAGCTGCGCTGGCGGATCGACTCGGCCAAGCTCCAGGACGTGCCGGTGCAGTGAGGCCTGGCGGCGTCTTCTTGCGCCTGGGAGGCCGATGGCGCGCGCGGCGGGTAAGATCACGCGCGCTGCTGCCTGTCGATGACGGCATGCCCGGTTCGTCTCCTGATGGCATCGCCCGCCGAAAGGCGGTGCGCGGTGCTTTGGAGTGCGATCTGTTCTGGGCCGACCGACCCTCACCCCAACCCCGCTCCCGGTGGGAGAGGGGCTTCATTCGCTTGAAGGGATGTTTCGATGACGACGTTGTACGGATTGAAGAACTGCGACACCTGCAAGAAGGCGACCAAGTGGCTGGACCGCTTCGGCGTTGCCTACACCTTCGTCGATTACCGCGAGCACAAGCCGACCCCGGAGACCCTGCTGGACTGGGCCGGCCAGGCCGGTGGGTTCGACGCGCTGGTCAACAAGTCCTCCACCACCTGGCGGCAGTTGCCCGACAACAAGAAGACACCCGGCTCTGATGCCGAGTGGAAGCTGCTGCTGCGCGAATACCCGCAACTGATCCGCCGCCCGGTGGTGGTGACCGACGACGGCAAGCTCAGCCAGGGTTTCTCCGACAACGGCTTCAAACAGCGGTTCGGGGTGGCGTGACCGTCCGCCCGTACCGGGCCGAGGACTGGGCGCGGCTGTGCGCCATCCACGATGCCGCGCGGCTGGAGGAACTGCAGGCGGCGGGGCTGCCGGAGGCGTTCCTGCCGCTGCCGATCGCGGCCGAGCGCGAAGGCTTGTTCGACTACCGCGTGCAGGTCGCAGAAGCGCAGGGTCAGGTGCTCGGCTTCGTTGCCGACGACGGCGAGGAACTGGCCTGGCTGTACGTGGATCCGGCCGCGCGCCGGCGCGGCGTCGGTCAGGCGCTGGTGGTCGCGGTGCAGGAGGCCAGCCCGGCCGGCCTGACCCTGGAATTGCTGGAGGGCAATGCCGCGGCGCTCGCGTTCTATCGCGCCTGCGGTTTCGTCGAAACCGGCACGCACGGCGGGCGCATGCCTGGCAACGAAGCTTTCGCGGTGCGCGTGCAGTGCATGCGCTGGCCGGGCATCGCGCCGTAGCGACGGCCGGCGCCGCGACCGCGCACCCGTTCGGCGATCCTGGTCGATGCTTCGAATCCGCCACTCCCACTCGTACACTGCACGCCGTGCGCCGTCGGCACGCGACGCTGCCGCCGCCGATCCGCATCGCGTCTCCCTCGTGCTTTCCAACGGTGTCCCTGCATGTCCGATGTCCTTGAACTCGCCTGCGACCTGATCGCCCGCCCGTCGGTCACCCCCGACGATGCCGGCTGCCAGGACCTGATCGTGCAGCGGCTGGAACGTGCTGGTTTCGCCATCGAGCGGCTGCGCTGCGGCGAGGTCGACAACCTGTGGGCCACCCACCGTAGCGGCGACGGTCCGGTGCTGGCGCTGCTCGGGCATACCGACGTGGTGCCGCCGGGGCCGCGCGAGGCCTGGAGCAGCGATCCGTTCGCGCCGCAGGTCCGCGATGGCGTGCTGTACGGGCGCGGCGCCGCCGACATGAAGGGCAGTGTGGCCGCCTTCGTGGTCGCCGCCGAACGGTTCGTGGCCGCGCAGCCTCAGCACTCGGGCACGCTGGCGCTGCTGCTGACCAGCGACGAGGAAGGCGATGCGATCGACGGCGTGCGCCATGTGGCGCGCGTGTTCGCCGAGCGTGGCGAGCGCATCGACTGGTGCATCACCGGCGAACCCTCGTCCACCGAGCGGCTCGGCGATCTGCTGCGGGTCGGCCGTCGCGGCAGCCTCTCCGGCGCGCTGCGCGTGCGCGGTGTGCAGGGGCACGTGGCCTATCCGCACAAGGCACGCAACCCGATCCACCTGGCCGCGCCGGCGCTGGCCGAGCTCGTGGCGCGGCACTGGGACGACGGCTACGAAAGCTTCCCGCCGACCAGCCTGCAACTCTCCAACATCCATGCCGGTACCGGCGCCAACAACGTGATCCCCGGCGAACTGCAGGTCGCCTTCAACCTGCGCTATACCCCGCACTGGGATGCGCCGCGGCTGGAAGCGGAGATCGCCGCGCTGCTCGATCGCCATGGCCTGGATTACGACCTGCGCTGGCACCGCAGCGGCGAGCCGTTCTACACCCCCGAAGGCACGCTGCGCCGGGTGGCGCGCGAGGTGCTGGGCGAGGTCGCCGGCGCGCCGCCGGAGGAGAGCACCGGCGGCGGCACCTCCGATGCGCGCTTCATCGCCCCGCTGGGCGCGCAGTGCATCGAGGTCGGCCCGGTCAACGCCAGCATCCACCAGGTCGACGAGCACGTGCGCGTGGCCGACCTGGAGGCGCTGCCGGATCTGTACCTGCGCCTGATCGAACGGTTGCTGCGGTAACAGTTGCGCCGGCCCGCGTGCCGGGTTACGGTCGTTCCATGACCTCGCTGTCCGCCCTCCGCTCGAGCAACGCCAACGGCCGCAATAACGCGCTGGCGAATAATCGCGCGCGGCCGATGCGGGTCTGCGACTAGGCGCTACCAGAAACACCACGCCCAGCCACCAGAAAACCCGCATCGGCCGATGCGGGTTTTTTTGTGCCTGGGTGTCTCCCCTCCGCAACCACCACCCCACGATCAGGAGCTTTCCCATGTGTTCGATCTTCGGCATCTTCGGCCTGCAACCGGGCGACGACCTGCAGGCGCTGCGGCGGCAGGCGCTGGACTGCTCGCAGCGGCAGCGCCACCGCGGCCCGGACTGGAGCGGCGTGTATGTCGACGACGGCGCGATCCTGGTCCACGAGCGCCTGGCCATCGTCGACCCGGCCGGCGGTTCGCAGCCGCTGCTGTCCGACGACGGGCAGCTGGCGCTGGCGGTCAACGGCGAGATCTACAACCATCGCGAACTGAAGAAGCAGCTCGTGCAGCCATACGCCTTCCAGACCGGCTCGGACTGCGAGGTGATCAACGCGCTGTACCGCGAAACCACGCCGGACGCGCTGCTGAACCGCCTCAACGGCATCTTCGCTTTCGCGCTGTGGGACAAGGCCGCCGGGCGCGTGCTGATCGCGCGCGATCCGATGGGCGTGTGCCCGCTGTACTGGGGCCACGACGCGCAAGGGCGGCTGCGGGTGGCCTCGGAGATGAAGTCGCTGGCCGACAGTTGCGCCGACGTCGCCCAGTTCCCGCCGGGCCACTACTACGACAGCGCCAGCGGCGAGCTCGTGCAGTACTACCGCAAGCCGTGGCGCGACTACGCGGCGGTGCAGGGCGTGGAGGTTGGCAAGCAGGAACTGCGCGAGGCGTTCGAGCGCGCCGTGCATCGCCAGCTGATGACCGACGTGCCGTACGGCGTGCTGCTCTCCGGTGGACTGGATTCGTCGCTGGTCGCGGCGGTGGCGGCGCGCTTCGCACGCAAGCGCATCGAGGAGAACGACGAGGCCGAGGCCTGGTGGCCGCGCCTGCACTCGTTCGCGATCGGCCTGAAGGGCTCGCCGGATCTGGCCGCCGCGGCGATCGCCGCCGAGGCGCTGGGCACGGTGCACCACGGCTTCGAATACACCTTCGAGGAAGGCCTGGACGCGTTGCCGGAGGTGATCCGGCACATCGAGACCTACGACGTCACCACCATCCGCGCCTCCACGCCGATGTTCCTGCTGGCGCGGCGGATCAAGGCGATGGGGGTGAAGATGGTGCTCTCCGGCGAAGGCAGCGACGAGATCTTCGGCGGCTACCTGTACTTCCACAAGGCGCCGAACGCGCGCGAATTCCACGAAGAACTGATCCGCAAGCTCGACGCGCTGTACAACTACGATTGCCTGCGCGCCAACAAGTCGATGATGGCCTGGGGCGTGGAGCCGCGCGTGCCGTTCCTGGACGTGGAGTTCCTGGACGTGGCCATGCGCATGGATGCCCAGTACAAGATGGCCGGCACCCGCGCCGACGGCAGCAAGCGCATCGAGAAGGCGGTGCTGCGCGAAGCCTTCGAGGGCTATCTGCCCGAGTCGATCCTGTGGCGGCAGAAGGAGCAGTTCAGCGACGGCGTCGGCTACGGCTGGATCGATGGGCTGAAGGCGCATGCCGAGGCCCAGGTCAGCGACCGCGAACTGGCCGCGGCCGACAAGCGCTTCCCGGTGAACCCGCCGCAGACCAAGGAAGCCTATTACTACCGCAGCCTGTTCGAGCGCGTGTTCCCGACCCCGGCCGCGGCCGAGACCGTGCCCGGCGGCAAGTCGATCGCCTGCTCCTCGCCGGCGGCGATCGCCTGGGATGCCAGCTTCGCGACGATGGCCGATCCCTCCGGCCGCGCGGTGGCCGGGGTGCACGCGCAGGCGCTGGGGTGACCGGCGCCAGCCTGCTGGCGATCGCCGGGGTGCTGACGCTGGGGGCGATCAGCCCCGGCGCCAGCTTCCTGCTGGTGGCGCGGCTGGCCGCGGGGCGC
>NZ_AQOJ01000206.1:0-6751 GCF_000364685.1 Xanthomonas sp. SHU 166 | reverse complement strand
GTTACTTTTCTTTGCACAAGCAAAGAAGCGCTTCTCAGCAGCCGAAGGCTGATCAAAGTGACTCGCCGCAAGGCGAAAGCCTTTGCTGTTGCTGTTGCTGCTGCTTGATTTACACGTTGGACAAGCACAGCCGCACGAGTGAGCTTCAGCAGCGATAATCTCTATCGGTAAAGCCCTTCGGGGCTAAAGCCGTTTCTACATTGCTGCTAGGGGAGCGCAGCCCCCTACCCGCGCCTGCCCGCCGCATGCCCCTGCGCCAACTGCCACAGGTGGCGCACGATCGGCATCGCCTGCGCGGTGGCCGGCAGCGCGGCCAAGGCCAGGCGCGCCATCGGCACGCGGCCTTCGATGTCAAGGTAGCGCACCCCGGGCAACTGCACCTGCGCGGTCGAGGCGGGGACGACCGAGACGCCCAGTTCGGCGGCCACCAGGTTGACGATGGACGACATCTGCGGCGCTTCCTGTTCGATCTTCAGTTCGAAGCCGGCCTGGCGGCAGGCATCGAGGATCTCGTCGTACAGGCTGGTGCCGAAGCTGCGCGGGAACAGGATGAAGGGTTCGCCGGCCAGCGCCGACAGCGGTGCGCGGCGGCGCTTGGCCAGACGGTGCGCCGCCGGCACCGCGATCTTCATCGGTTCGTCGGGCAGCTTGAGCAACTGCAGTTCCGAGGGCGTGGCTACGCTGTAGCGGATGAAGGCCGCATCCAGCCGCCCCTGCAGCAGTGCGGCGAGCAGGCCGGCGGTGTTGGTCTCTTCCAGCGCCAGTGTCACCGCCGGCCAGCCGCGGCGGAAGCCGCGCACCAGGGTCGGTACGATCGGGTTGAACGCGGCCGAGGCGGTGAAGCCGAGCCGCAGCACACCGCTCTCGCCGCGTGCGGCGCGGCGTGCGGCATCGCCGGCGCGTTCCAGGTCGGCGAGCACGCGCCGGGCTTCGGTGCGGAAGGCGCGGCCGGCATCGGTGAGTTCGGCGCCGCGCGGCGTGCGCACGAACAACGGCGTGCCCAGTTCCTCCTCCAGTGCGCGGATCTGCTGGCTCAGCGGCGGTTGCTGGATGCCCAACTGCGCGGCGGCGCGGGTGAAGTGCCCGGCCTCGGCCACGGCCAGGAAGTAGCGCAGGTGGCGCAGTTCCATGTCATATCCAGAAAATATGGAGAGTGGGTCGATCATATATTGGACGCCGGGTGACGGCAGGCGAATACTGGCCATCCGTTTTCCGCCGCGACCCACACCGTGAACGCCTCCAGCCAATGCCCGCCGGTGCACGCCGTGGACGATGCGCCGCTGTTGCGCATCCGCCTGGCGCTGTTCCTGGCCGGCTTCGCCACCTTCTCGCTGCTGTACAGCGTGCAGCCGCTGCTGCCCGAGTTCGCCCGCGAGTTCGGGCTCAGCGCGGCGGCCAGCTCATTGCCGCTGTCGCTGGCCACCGGCGGCCTGGCGATCGCGATCTTCTGCGCCGGCGCGGTGTCGGAGACGCTGGGCCGGCGCGGGCTGATGTTCGTGTCGATCGCGTTGGCGGCGCTGCTCAACCTGCTCGCGGCCTACCTGCCGCACTGGGGCGCGCTGGTGGTGGTGCGCGCGCTGTCCGGCATCGCCCTGGGCGGCGTGCCGGCGGTGGCGATGGTGTACCTGGCCGAGGAACTGCCGGCGAGCCGGCTCGGCGCTGCCACCGGGCTGTATGTGGCCGGCAATGCGTTCGGCGGCATGGTCGGCCGCATCGGCATGAGCATGCTCACCGACCACTTCGACTGGCGCGTTGCGCTGGCCACGCTGAGCACGGTGGATCTGCTGGCCGCGGTCGGCTTCGTGTGGCTGCTGCCGCCGTCGCGGCACTTCGTGCGCCGCCAGGGCGTGAACCTGCGCTTCCACCTGCGCGCCTGGGGCGGGCATCTGCGCGATCGCCACCTGCCGTGGCTGTTCGCGATCCCGTTCCTGGCGATGGGCGTGTTCGTCAGCGTCTACAACTACGCCGGCTTCCGCCTGGGCGGGCCGGAGTTCGGGCTGAGCCAGAGCCAGCTCGGCATGATCTTCAGCGCCTACGTGTTCGGCATCGTGTCCTCGTCGGTGGCCGGCGCGGCGTCGGACCGGTTCGGCCGCGGCCCGGTGGTGCTGGCCGGCATCGCCATCGCGGCGCTCGGCGTGGCGCTGACCCTGGCGCATGCGCTGGTCCCGGTCATCGCCGGCATCGTGCTGCTGACCATCGGCTTCTTCGTCGCGCATTCGGCGGCCAGCGCCTGGGTCGGGCGCCTGGGCGGGCAGTTCAAGGGCCATGCCGCCTCGCTGTACCTGCTGGCGTACTACGCCGGCGCCAGCGTGATCGGCTCGCTCAGCGGCGCGGCGTGGCAGCACGGCGGCTGGAGCGCACTGGTCGCGTGTTGCCTGGTGTTGCTGGGCATCGGCCTGGTCGCCGCGCAGGTGCTGCGCCGCGGCGCCGACGACAGCCGCCCCTACGGCCGCTTCGGGCCGCATCCGCCGCGCGGCGAGTGAACCGCGCTGCCGTCATCCAACGAGGGTTCCGCAATGCAGATCGACCATCTCGACCATCTGGTCCTCACCGTCGCCGACATTGAGGCGACCTACGCGTTCTATGCGCGGGTGCTGGGCATGCGCGTGGTGACCTTCGGCGAAGGCCGCAAGGCGCTGGCGTTCGGCGCGCAGAAGATCAACCTGCATCGGCATGGCCACGCGTTCGACCCGAAGGCGCAGGTGCCTACGCCGGGCTCGGCCGATCTGTGCTTTCTCACCGCCACGCCGCTGGCGCAGGTGGCCGAGGAACTGTGCGCTGCCGCCGTGCCGATCGAGGACGGGCCGGTGCAACGCACCGGCGCCCGCGGCCCGATCCTGTCGCTGTACTTCCGCGATCCGGACGGCAACCTGATCGAGGTCGCCAACCCGTTGTGATGGGGGCCGCGTTGGCACCAGACGTGTGCCGTCCGCGCGCTGCCTGAACCTGTGCCGCCGGTCCATCGTTCGTGCCGAGCGCTGTCCGCACGTGCGGCAATCACAGGCCTTGTATTGCCGGCCAGCACGCACTACATACAGCGGCACGGCCGCCGCAATGGCGCGCGCCTTCACACCGACGGGAGCCGCCTGATGTCGCAGTTGCTGCAGGATCACGCCGCGTCTGCACCGCCAGCGGCGTCCGCGCTGGAAGCGTTCGTCGACCGCCATCGGCGCCTGTTCGTGCTGACCGGTGCCGGCTGCAGCACCGATTCGGGCATTCCCGACTACCGCGACGCCGCCGGCGACTGGAAGCGTGCGCAGCCGGTGACCTACCAGGCCTTCATGGGCGAGCTGGCGACGCGGCAGCGCTACTGGGCGCGCAGCCTGCTCGGCTGGCCGCGCTTCGGCCATGCGCGGCCCAATGCCACCCATGCCGCGCTGGCGCAGCTGGAAGCGCGCGGCCAGGTCGAACTGCTGCTGACCCAGAACGTGGATGGCCTGCACCAGGCCGCCGGCAGCCGCGCCACCATCGACCTGCACGGGCGCCTGGACGTGGTGCGCTGCATGGGCTGCGAGCGGCGCATGCCGCGCGAGGCGTTCCAGCAGCACCTGCTGCAGCACAACCCGCAGTGGGCGACATTGCAGGCCGCGCCGGCGCCCGACGGCGATGCCGACCTGGAGGGCGAGGATTTCGCCAGTTTCGTGGTGCCGGCCTGCACGCACTGCGGCGGCGTGCTGAAGCCGGATGTGGTGTTCTTCGGCGAGAACGTGCCGCGCGAGCGCGTGGCCAGTGCCTTCGCGCATCTGCAGCGCGCCGACGCGGTGCTGGTGGTGGGCTCGTCGCTGATGGTCTATTCCGGCTTCCGCTTCGTGCAGGCCGCGGCCAAGGCCTGCCTGCCGATCGCCGCGGTCAACCTGGGCCGCACCCGTGGCGACGATCTGCTGAGCCTGAAAGTGGAGCAGTCGTGCGCGCAGGCGCTGGCCTTCCTGCTGCCGGCAGCGGCGTGCGTTCCGAATCCCGGCACGAACTGATCCACCGGCAGTGGTTGATCGCGTTGTGCGGCAGGAGTGCAATGGCCGCTTCCCGCGCCGCGCGCGGCGTTTCCATGGATCCGTATCGTGAGTCACTTGTTCTCGCCCCTCGCGCTGGGGCCGCTGTCGTTGTCCAACCGCATCGTGATCGCGCCGATGTGCCAGTACTCGGCCGAGGACGGCCGTGCCAGCGACTGGCATGTGCAGCATCTGGGCCAACTGGCGCAGTCCGGCGCCGGGCTGCTGATCCTGGAGGCGACCGCGGTGGAGCCGCGTGGGCGCATCAGCTACGCCGATCTGGGCCTGTGGGACGACGCCACCGAGGCGGCGCTGGACACGGTGTTGCGTTCGGTGCGGCGTTGGTCGCCGATGCCGCTGGGCATCCAGCTCGCGCATGCCGGGCGCAAGGCGTCCACGCACAAGCCCTGGGACGGCGGCGGCGCGATCGCGCCCGAGCAGCCGAACGGCTGGCAGACGGTGGCGCCGTCGGCGCAGGCATTCGCCGACGACGGCCCGTCGCCGCAGGCGCTGGACCTGGCCGGCATCGACGCCATCGCCGAGGCGTTCGTGGCGTCGGCGCGGCGCGGCGAACGCCTTGGCTTCGAGCTGATCGAATTGCACGCCGCACACGGCTACCTGCTGCACCAGTTCCTGTCGCCGCTGAGCAATCAGCGCGCCGATGCCTATGGCGGCAGCCTGGAGAACCGCATGCGCCTGCTGCTGCGCGTGCATGCGGCGGTGCGCGCCGCGGTGGCGCCAAGCATCGCGGTGGGCGTGCGCATCTCCGCCACCGACTGGGTCGACGGCGGCTGGGATCTGGCGCAGAGCGAGGCGCTGGCGCAGGCATTGCAGGCGCAGGGCTGCGATTATCTGCACGTATCCAGCGGCGGGCTGGACCGGCGTCAGCGCATTCCGGTGGCGCCCGGCTACCAGGTGCCGCTGGCCGAGGCGCTGCACCGCGCGGTGCGCATGCCGGTGATCGCAGTGGGCCTGATCCCCGAGCCGCAGCAGGCCGAGGCCATCCTCGCCGAGGACCGTGCCGATGCCATCGCGCTGGCCCGCGGCATCCTCTACGATCCGCGCTGGCCGTGGCACGCGGCCGCCGCGCTGGGCGCGCGGGTACGCCCGTCGCCGCAATACCTGCGTTGCGAGCCGCATGCGGCGCGCGGCGTGTTCGACGCCTGACCGGCGCGCTGCGCGCGCTGGTGGCGTCCTCCATTTCGATTCCTTCAGGGAGCCTGCAATGACGACGATTGGATTTCTCGGCCTGGGCACGATGGGCCAGCCGATCGCGCTCAACTTGCTGCGCGCCGGCCATGCGTTGACGGTCTGGAACCGCAGCGCCGCGGCGGCGCAGCCCCTGCTCGAGGCCGGCGCGCAGCAGGCCGCGCAACCGGCCGATGCGGTGCGCGGGCCGGTGCTGTTCTCGATGCTGGCCGACGACACCGCGGTGCGCGAGACCCTGCTCGATCGCGGCGCGCTGGACGCGCTCACCGCCGGCAGCGTGCACGTCAACATGGCCACCATCTCGGTGGCCTTGGCGCGCGAACTGCACGCGCTGCATGCCGAGCGTGGCGTCGCCTACCTGGCGATGCCGGTGCTGGGGCGGGTGGAGGTGGCCGCGGCCGGCCAGCTCAATTTGCTCGCCGCCGGCGACGCCGCGGCACTGGCGCGGGTGCAGCCCTTGCTCGACGTCATCGGACGCAAGACCTGGTATTTCGGCGCCGCCCCGGAACAGGCCAACGCGGTCAAGCTTGCCGCCAACCTGTGCCTGGCCAGCGCCATCGGCACCATGGCCGAGGCGTCGGCGCTGGTGCGCGGGCACGGCGTGGAAGCGGCCGATTTCCTCGACATGCTCACCAGCACCGTGTTTGCCGCACCGGCCTACCAGACCTACGGCGGGATGATCGCCGAACAGCGCTACAGCCCGGCCGGCTTCAAGGCCACGCTGGGCCTGAAGGACGTGCGCCTGGCCCTGAACGCCGGCGAGACCCGACACGTGCCGATGCCGCTGGCGGCGGTGCTGCGCGATGCCTTCATCGAGGCGATCGCGCACGGCGACGGCGACCTCGACTGGGCGGCGCTGGCCAAGGTCGCCGCGCGCCGCGCCGGCCAGGCCTGAAGCGCCGACGGCTCTTCAGCGGACCTTGGCGGCGCATGCCGCACACTGCGCACCCGCTTGAGCCTGGCGCGCGCTTGCCGCTAAGGTGCGGCGATTTGCTGGCGCATCACAGGAGGATGCCATGAGTCCGAATTCGTCCGATCCCGGCGACAGAGCCCCGATCCAGCCGCCGCGCGCGGTGGTGCGCGAGCCCGTGCCCGGGCCCGATCACCCGGAGCATCCGGACCATCTCCTGTACGCGCAGATCCGCGAGGGCGTGCATGCGCTGGACGCCGCCTGTGGGCGCGCGCCGGACGCGATCAGCGAGCGCATGGTGGCGCGGCTGCTGCCGCTGGCCAAGGAATACGGTTTCGACCAGGTCGACCACGTGGTGCTCAGCCGCGAGATCGGCGACGTGGAGGATGGCGAGAACGTGTTCCTGGTGCGCGGCGACCTGGACGATCCGGCGCACCTGCGCGCGCACATCACCACCCACGAAGCGGTCGGCATGTCGGTGGAGGACTCGCTGGCGCGCCTGGAAAAGGTCAACCGCCGCCTGGCGCTGCGCCTGCGCCCGGAGTGAGCGCAGGCGAGTGAGCAGCGTCCTGGGTGAGGCGTCAGCTTCGACCCTGTTTCCGGGTAAGCATGGCTGAGCCCCTCTCCCTCCGGGAGAGGGGTT
>NZ_AQOJ01000205.1:0-6046 GCF_000364685.1 Xanthomonas sp. SHU 166 | reverse complement strand
GAGCCGATCGCGCCGGACTACGCGGCGCTGCGCGCGCGGCTGCTGGCCGGCTGAGCAGCGCAGGCCGGGGGCGCGAGCGCGCCCGACGGCTCAGTCGGATGGCTGCAGCCGCTGCCAGGCGGCCAGGACGATGCCGCGGACCTGCAGCCAGTCCAGGCGCGAGCGCGGGTGGTCGCGCAGGAACACGTCGCGCAGTTGCGCGACCACCTCTTCCACGCGCTGGCCGTGGTACTTGAGGTAGGCATCGTAGGCCAGCTTCAGCGCCGGCTCGTAGTCGTGGAACGTGTAACCGGGCTGATGGAAGGGGCTGTGTGCGTAATGCGCCTTCCAGAACTCCAGTTCGCGCTCGCGGTCCAGCATCACGCAGGCGCGCGAGGCGTGTTGCATCTCGATGGCGACGGCCATGTTGGCCCTCCGAGTGGTCCCCCCCACCGGCACCGCGGCGGCGCCGCAGGTGTGTTGCGCACGCAGTCTATGCCGGTCGGGCGTCGCCGCCGCGATGGCCGGCTGAAGCGTTCAGAGCTGGTGGTGCGGCGATGCTGCACGCGGCAGCAAACCGGTGATCGGTTGGCCGCCGGCGGGCACTGCACGGTTGTCCACACGCGATGTGGAGCGTTGCTCTGGAATCCTGTGGATAAGTGGCCAGGCACCGCATGGCGTCGGTGCCTGGAGCCGCGTGGCGAAAAAATCGCCACGCCGGTCCGCTCAGTCTTCGTCCGACGCCAGCCGGTGCAGCGCGGCGAAGTCGCGAATCTCCACCACATGCAGTTGCGGCAGCGCGATCAGGCCCTGCTGGCGCAGCTTGGTGAAGGTACGGCTGACCGTCTCCATGGTCAGGCCGAGATGGTCGGCGATGTCGCCGCGGCCCATCGGCAGCACCACCTTGTTGCCGGCATCGCCCTGGCGCGCCGCGCGGGCCGCCAGCTTGAGCAGGAAGTCGGCCAGTTTCTCGGCCGGCTGCAGCCGCGCCAGCGACAGCGCCGCGTCCTGCGCCGCATCCAGCTCCAGGCAGGCGCGTTGCAGCAGCTTGCGCTCCAGGTGCGGGAACTGCGTGCGCAACTGCTGCATCTGCGCCACCGGCACCCGGCACACCCGGCTGTCGGCGATGGCTTCGATATCGTGGCGGTGCCGGGCCGATTCGCTCAGGCCGACGTAGTCGCCGGGCAGGACGAAACCGGCCACCTGGCGGCGTCCGTCGGCAAGGGTGCGGACCAGGCGCAGCGCGCCGGCGGTGACGGTGTAGACCGCCTGTCGTGCCTCGCCGGTGCGCGCCAGGGTGGCGCCGGCGGCGTAGTGCAGCGAGGTCGTGGCCCGTTCCAGCGCCTGCACCTCGTCGCAGGCCAGCGCCGAGCAGATCGCCAGGTGGCGGACCGCGCAATGCAGGCACTCGTTGCCGCGCGGTTCGCGCGGGGCGGACGCGTCGGCGTAGGGCAGGGCGAATCCGGAAGGAGGCCTGTTCATGGGCGGGGCAGCGGCTTCGGCACCGGCGAATGATACGCCGATGCGGCCGCGCGTGGCCGGTGCGGCTAGAATTGGCGTCCCGCTCGCCCCCGAATCGCAG
This sequence comes from Xanthomonas sp. SHU 166, assembly GCF_000364685.1. Taxonomy (NCBI): domain Bacteria; kingdom Pseudomonadati; phylum Pseudomonadota; class Gammaproteobacteria; order Lysobacterales; family Lysobacteraceae; genus Xanthomonas; species Xanthomonas sp. SHU 166. The sequence continues at coordinate 4,485 of NZ_AQOJ01000205.1, read as the reverse complement.
GAGTTCCGCACGTGATCAAGCCCCGTACGCCGCCCGGCATCATGGAATTGCTGCCACGCGAGCAGATCGCGTTCCAGCGCATGCTGGACGTCATCCGCCGCAATTACGAGCGGTTCGGGTTCCTGCCGGTGGAGACGCCGGTGTTCGAGCTGTCCGACGTGCTGCTGACCAAGTCCGGCGGCGAGACCGAGCGCCAGGTGTACTTCGTGCAGTCCACCGGTGCGCTGGCCAATGCCGCGGCCGAGGGCGGCGAGGGCGGGCTGCCGGAGCTGGCGCTGCGCTTCGACCTGACCGTGCCGTTGGCCCGCTACGTGGCCGAGCACGAACACGAGCTGAGCTTCCCGTTCCGGCGCTACCAGATGCAGCGCGTGTACCGCGGCGAGCGCGCCCAGCGTGGCCGCTTCCGCGAGTTCTACCAGTGCGACATCGACGTGATCGGCAAGGATGCGCTGAGCATCCGTTACGACGCCGAGGTGCTGGCGGTGATCCACGCGGTGTTCGCCGAGCTGGGCATCGGCGATTTCGCCGTGCAGTTGAACAACCGCAAGCTGATGCGCGGTTTCTTCGAGAGCCTGGGCGTGGCCGAGGGCGAGCGCCAGCTCGCGGTGCTGCGCGAGGTCGACAAGCTGGACAAGCGCGGCGCCGACTACGTGCGCGAGACGCTGGCCGGCGAAGCCTTCGGCATTCCCGCCGAGCAGGTGCAGCGCATCCTCGACTTCGTCGCGGTGCGCTCCAGCGGCCACGACGATGCGTTGGCGCGGCTGCAGGCGCTGGAGGCCGATGCGGCGTCCAGTGCGACCCTGCGCGAGGGCGTGGCCGAACTGCGCGAGGTACTGGCCCTGGTCAAGGCGCTGGGCGTGCCGGAGACCGCGTACTGCCTCAATTTCTCCATCGCCCGCGGCCTGGACTACTACACCGGCACCGTCTACGAGACCTTGCTGACCGACTACCCGCAGATCGGCTCGATCTGCTCGGGCGGCCGCTACGAGGACCTGGCCAGCCACTACAGCAAATCCAAGCTGCCCGGCGTGGGCATCTCCATCGGCCTGACCCGGCTGTTCTGGCAGTTGCGCGAGGCCGGCCTGATCGACGGCATCGCCTCCAGCAGCGTGCAGGCCATGGTGGCGCTGATGGACGAAGCCAAGCTGGACGACGCGCTGGACATCGCGCGGCGCCTGCGCGCCGGCGGCATCAACACCGAAGTGCAGATGGAGCCGAAGAAGATCGGCAAGCAGTTCCAGTACGCGGCCCGTGCCGGCATCCGCTTCGTGGTGCTGGCCGGCGACGACGAGCTGGCGCGCGGGGTGGTCGCGGTCAAGGACCTGCTGCGCGAGCAGCAGTTCGAGATCGCCCGCGACGAACTGGCCAGCACGCTGCAGGTGGAGCTGGAGCAGGCCAAGGTGATGGCCTGAGTCTGGTGGCGGCGGCCGGCGACGGCCGCCGCGCTGTGCGAGATCTTCGTGGGAGCGGCTTCAGCCGCGACCGGCATGGTCGGTGATCCCGGCCACGGCTGATCCCAAAAACGCAGGCTACAGCAGGCCGGCACCCTGCAGCATCGCCTTGAGTGCACGCCGCTGCGCGCCATCGTCCACCGGCCAGCCCTGCACTTGCGCGACGACCTTGCCGTCGCGCACCAGGAAGAACGTGGGCATGCGCCACTCGCGCGGCAACAGCGGCCATTCCTCCACGTCGTAGAGCGGATGCAGCGGCGTCTGCGGCTGCGCCTGGTTCCAGGCGCGCAGCGCCTCCAGGTCCTCGCTGCCGGGCGGCAGGGTCAGCCACAGCGCGTGGCGGCGGAACGCCGGGCCCAGTTCGGGATCGGCGGCGATGGCGCGTGCTGCGTCGGCGGCGAAATGGCAGCCGGCGGTGACCAGGAGCTGGGTCGGCCCCAGATCGATGCGCTGGCGGCGCAGGGTGCGGCCATCGGCATCCAGCGACCACAGCGTCGGCCCCTGCGCCGCCGCGCCCAGGCGGTCCTCGAAGCGCAGCCAATGCGGCCAGTCGGCGCTGCCGCCATCGGCCAGCAGGCGCCGTGCGTCTTCCACACGATGCGCGAGCAGCAGCGCGTTGCCGGCGTCGTCCACCTGCGCCGCGCTGGCCTGGCCGCGGCGCCGCAACTGCGCCAACACCTGCAGTTGCGTGTCCAGCCCCGCCGGGGTGGGGCGCAGCGCGTAGGTCGCGACGACGGCCCGATACAGAAGATCCAGCGCGGCCGCGTCCGATTGCGCGATGGCGGCGGGGTCGAATGCTTCGGGCAGGGCGCTGCGCACTGCGGGCCAGGGATCGCGTCCAGTGCGACCGATGCCGTCCAGATTCCGGTTGTAGCCGTTGTAGCGACGCTCCAGGTCGTCGATGGCGGCGGTGGGCTCGTGGGCGCGCGGTTGCGTCGCCCAGTGCGGCAAGCTTTCCGCGTAGCGCTCGACCCCGAACAGCGCCAGCAGCGCCCGGCCTTGCGTGCGGGTCAGCTGCGGCAGGTCCTGCGTATCGAATCCACCCAGGCCATTGCGGCCGAACACGAGACCGTCGAGGAAGCGTTCGCGGGCGCCGGGCGTGAGCGCGTCCAGCGGCGTGCGCTGGCCCACGTGGGCGCGCAGGTAGGCCTTGAGCTGGGCGGCGGAGCGGATCGGCAGTTGCTCCACAGTGGCCGCGGTGTCGGCGTTTGCGGCCCCCTGGGCGGGAGGCGCCGGTGGCGGCTGCGCCGCTGCCGGCGTCGCCATGCACAGGACAAGGGCGGCAAAACACGCAGTGCGCATGCGGTACTCCAGAGCGGCGGCGGTCATCGCCGATCCTAGCGGTCGCCGGGCGATCCTTCCATCCGCCGCGGGAGGCGTCTGCGCGCAGCGTGAGGCCGGATCGCGCCAACGCACAGGGCGCCAGAGCGCGCAACAGGATGACCCGGAGGCTGAACGCCAGGTCGCCGCGGCCCGCGCAAGCTTGACCTTGTAATAGTGTGCTATTACATTAGCGCAATGAAACAACGTCCCGCCCCTGCAGCAGACCGCGACAGCGACGCCTCGTTCAAGGCGTTGGCGCGCACCCTGGCCCAGCTCGGCAAGCCGCAGGAAGTGGCGGCGTTCCTGCAGGACCTGTGCACGCCGGCCGAGCTGGAGGCGATGGCGGACCGCTGGCGGGTGGTGCCGCTGCTGCTCAAGGGCGTGCCGTACCGCGAGATCCACGACCTGACCCAGGTCAGCGTCACCACCATCGGCCGTGTCGCACGGACCCTGGAATACGGCGCCGGCGGCTATGCCGCGGCGCTGCGCCGGCAGACGGCGCGCCCCTCCGATTCCCACTGAGATGTCCTGATGAGTGCTTCCCTGGCAGCACCGGCCCGCGACCGGCTGCGTATCGCGATCCAGAAAAGCGGCCGCCTGGCCGAGCCGGCCCGTGCGGTGCTGGCCGCCTGCGGGCTAAGCTGGCGCGAGAGCCGCGACAAGCTGTTCTGCTACGGCGAATCGTTGCCGGTCGACCTGCTGCTGGTGCGCGACGACGATATTCCCGGGCTGATCGCCGACGGCGTGTGCGACTTCGGCATCGTCGGCCGCAACGAACTCGAGGAGCAGGCCGGCGAGCGCCGCCGCAACGGCCTGCCCGAGGCCTATCGCGCCCTGCGCGGGCTCAACTTCGGCCAGTGCCGGCTGATGCTGGCGGTGCCGGACAGTTGGGAGTGGAGCGGTCCGCAGCAGGTGCAGGGGCTGCGCATCGCCACCAGCTACCCGGCGGTGCTGGCCGACTGGCTGGACGCGCGTGGCATCGCCGCGCAGGTGGTGGAGCTGTCCGGCTCGGTGGAGATCGCGCCGCGCCTGGGCACCGCCGACCTGATCTGCGATCTGGTCTCCAGTGGCGCCACCCTGGCCGCCAACCAGCTCAAGCCGGTGGAGACGCTGCTGGAGAGCGAGGCGGTGCTGGCCGGCCCGGTGCGCGAACCGGCCGACGCCCGCGCCGGCCTGGCGGCGATGCTGCTGCGCCGGCTCGACGGCGTGCTCAAGCTGCGCGACAGCAAGCTGCTGATGTTCCGCGCCGCGCGCGAGCGCGTCGCCGACCTGGCGCGGTTGCTGCCCGACGCCGAACCGCTGGTGCAACTGCCCGGCGATGCCGATGGCCCGCTGCAGTTGCAGACCATGTGCCACGGTGCGATCACCTGGCAGCGCATGGAGGAACTGGAGCGCGCGGGCGCGCAGGGCTTGATGGTGTTGACGGTGGAGCGGTCGCTGGCATGAATCGTTTGGAATGGAGCGCGCTCGACGCGCAGGAACGCACCCAGGCGCTGACCCGGCCGGTGCAGCGCGTGGCCGAGCAGACCCGCAACGCGGTGGCGCAGGTGCTCAATGACGTGCGCAGCCGCGGCGACGGCGCGCTGCGCGATCTCACCGCGCGTTTCGACGGCGTGGTGCTGGAGACCTTCGAAGTGAGCGCCGCCGAGTTCGCCGCCGCCGAGGCGGCGGTGCCGGCGCCGCTGCGCGCGGCGATGGCCGAGGCGGCGGC
>NZ_AQOJ01000204.1:0-6223 GCF_000364685.1 Xanthomonas sp. SHU 166 | reverse complement strand
CCGCGTCCGGCCTGACCGCGCCGTGGTGGCGTCGCTGCGACGTCACCGACGTGGCCGCGCTGCAGGCGGCGATCGGCGACGCGGCGGCCGAGCTGGGCGACTTCCACGTGCTGCTCAACAATGTCGGCAGCGACGACCGCCACGCGCTCGACGCGGTGACCCCGGAGTACTGGGAGCGCTGCGTGTCGATCAACCAGCGCGCGGCGTTCTTCGCCATCCAGGCAGTGGTGCCGGGCATGCAGCGGCTGGGCGGCGGTTCCATCGTCAACCTCGGCTCCACCGGCTGGCAGAGCAAGACCGGCGGTTACCCGGTGTACGCCACCGCCAAGTCCTCGGTGAACGGCCTGACCCGCGGCCTGGCCCGCGACCTGGGCGCGGCGCGGATCCGCATCAACGTGCTGACCCCGGGCTGGGTGATGACCGAACGCCAGGTCACCCTGTGGCTGGACGAGGCCGGCGAGCGCGAACTGGCGCGCAACCAGTGCCTGCCGGACAAGGTGATGCCGGAGGACATCGCGCGCATGGCGCTGTTCCTGGCCTCGGACGAGGCGCGCGCGATCACCGCGCAGGAGTTCGTGGTGGACGGCGGCTGGACCTGAGCGCGGTCGCGCGGCTGGGCGTCGCGGGGGCACCGGTTCGGGCAGGGCAACAGCGGAGGCGGTATCCGGCTTCGCTCGTCGGGGCTGAAGCCCCTCCCACAAACAGCCGGGCGCTGCTGCTGGGCGGCGCGTTGTGGGAGGGACTTCAGTCCCGACGCGATCAGCCGTCCGCAGGCAGCGACGGCGTGGCCGCCGTCACGGCGACACCGTACACCGTGGCCGCCGCCTCCTGCAGCGCCTGCAGCACGATCCGCGCACCCGGCGACAGCAGCCAGTCGCGGCGGGTGATCAGGCCGAAGGCGTCCATGCGGCAGGACAGCGCCACCGGCACGATCGCCACGCTGCCGTGGTCGGCGAAATGCCGGGCCACGTCCTCGGGCACCACCGCCAGCGCGTGGCCATGGCGCAGCAACTGCGGCAGCACCACCAGCGCCGAGGTCTCGATCACCCGCTTGGGCGCTTCCAGCCCCGCGTTCTGGAACATCAGTTCGAAGCGATGGCGCAACACGCTGCCGTCCGGCGGCACGATCCACGGTGCCTCGGCCAGCACCGCCAGCGTCGGCACCGGCCCCGCCAGCAGCGGATGGCCGGGGCGGGCGATGGCGCAGACCTTTTCCTCGGCCAGCGCCTGGTAGTGCAGGTGGCGCTTGTCGTGCCGCGCGAACAGCCGCGCCACCACGATGTCCAGTTTGTTCTGCGCCAGTTGCTCCAGCAACACGTCGCTGCCGTCCACGCGCAGGCTCACCCGCAGCAGCGGATGCTGCGCGCCGACCTGGGCCAGCGCCGACGGCAGCAGGCTCATCGCCGGCCCGGCGATCGCGCCGACGGCCACGCTGCCGGCATAGCCGGCCTTCAGCGCCTCGATCTCGGCGCCGGCCTCGCCGAGGCTGGCCAGGGCGATGCGCGCGTGGCGGATCATCGCCTCGCCGTACCAGGTGGCGCGCATGCCGCGCGGCAGGCGCTCGAACAGCGGCACCGCCAGCATGTCCTCCAGGTCCTTGAGCAGCTTGGAGGCGGCCGGCTGCGACATGTTCAAGGTCTCGGCGGCGCGGTGGATGTTGCCTTCCTCCTCGATCGCCAGCAGCAGCATCAATTGCCGGGTCTTCAGGCGGGCGCGGACGAACCAGGGCGGGGCGGCGGGCATGGCGCTCACAGAGATACGAATGTTCGTATACGTTAAGCCAAAACCGATATTTGTTGCATATAGGTCGTCCGGCCAGAATAGGTCGGGCGCATCGCGCCGCGCGTGTCCCGCGCCGCCCGCTGCGCGTCCGCATTCCGACAGGCGACCGATGCATGCGATTGATCCAGTTGCTCGATGACGCCGGCACGCCCGGCGTCGGTGTGGTGGAAGACGATGGCCGCCAGGTGCGGCTGCTGCGCGAGGTGGCGTCCACCTATGCGCTGGCCAACGCGGCGCTGGCCGCCGGCAACAGCCTGGAGGCGCAGGCGCAGCAGCTGCGCGGCGAGCGCGTGCTCGACTACGCCGCGCTGCTGGCCGCCGGTCGCGTGCTGCCGCCGCTGACCCATCCGGACCCGGCGCATTGCCGCGTCACCGGCACCGGCCTGACCCACCTGGGCAGCGCCGCCACCCGCGATGCCATGCACCAGAACCTGCAGCAGCAGGCGGCACAGGGCACGCTCACCGATTCGATGAAGATCTTCCAGCTCGGCGTGGACGGCGGCATCCCGCGCGACGGCCAGCCCGGCGCGCAGCCGGAATGGTTCTACAAGGGCGACGGCAGCAGCCTGGTCGCGCCGGGCGCGCCGCTGCCGTCGCCGGACTTCGCCCTGGATGGCGGCGAGGAGCCGGAACTGGTCGGGCTGTACGTCATCGGCGCCGACGGTGTGCCGTACCGGCTCGGCTTCGCGCTGGGCAACGAGTTCTCCGACCACGTCACCGAGCGCCAGAACTACCTGTACCTGGCCCATTCCAAGCTGCGCGCCTGCGCGGTCGGCCCGGAACTGCGCTGCGGCGCGTTGCCGCGCGACCTGCGCGGCCACAGCCGCATCCGCCGCGGCGATGCGGTGATCTGGGAGAAGCCCTTCGTCACCGGCGAGGCCAACATGTGCCATTCGCTGGCCAATCTCGAATACCACCATTTCAAGTACGCCGCGCACCGCGTGCCTGGCGACGTGCACCTGCATTTCTTCGGTACCGCCACGCTGAGCTTCGCCGATGGCGTGCAGGCGCAGCCCGGCGACCGCTTCGAGATCGAACTGGCCGAGTTCGGCGCGGCGCTGGTCAATCCCTTGCAGCGCGTCGACAGCGGATTCGCCCTGGGCGGCGTGCGCGCGCTGTAGAACCGCACGGAGGTAGGCATGACCCGACGTTTCCAGAGCTACATCGACGGCCGCTGGGTGGCCGGCGACGACCTCGCCCCAGACGAGAATCCGTCCGACCTGTCGGCACCGGTCGGCGAAGCCGGCAGCCTCGACGCGGCCGCGGTGCGCGAGGCGATCGCCGCGGCCAACGCGGCGCAGTCGGCGTGGGCCGCGAGCACCCCGCAGCAGCGCGCCGACGCGCTGGACGCGGTCGGCAGCGAGATCCTGGCGCGCAAGCAGGAACTGGGCGCGCTGCTGGCCTCGGAAGAGGGCAAGACCCTGCCGGAGAGCATCGGCGAGGCGGCGCGCGCCGGGCAGATCTTCAAGTTCTTCGCCGGTGAGGCGCTGCGCATTCCCGGCGAGACGCTGGCCTCCACCCGGCCCGGGGTCAACGTCGAGATCACCCGCGAGCCGGTCGGCACGGTCGGCATCATCGCGCCGTGGAATTTTCCGCTGGCGATCCCGGCGTGGAAGATCGCGCCGGCGCTGGCCTACGGCAACACCGTGGTGTTCAAGCCGGCGGAGATCGTGCCCGGCTGCGCCTGGGCGCTGGCCGAGATCCTCAGCCGCGCCGGCCTGCCAAACGGCGCGTTCAACCTGGTGCTCGGCAGCGGCAGCACGGTCGGTCAGGCGCTGGTCGCCGAGCGCGGCATCGATGCGCTGAGCTTCACCGGCTCGGTGCCCACCGGCAACCGGTTGCTGCGCCAGGCCGCCGAGCGCGGGCTGAAGATCCAGTTGGAGATGGGCGGCAAGAATCCGCTGGTGGTGCTGGCCGATGCCGACCTGGACCTGGCGGTGGAGATCGCAGTCAACGGCGCGTACTTCTCCACCGGCCAGCGCTGCACCGCGTCGAGCCGGCTGATCGTCGAACGCGCGGTGCACGACGACTTCGTCGCGCGCGTGCGCACGCGCCTGGCCGCGCTGAAGATCGGCCATGCGCTGGAGCCGGGCGTGGACATCGGCCCGGTCGCCAGCGCCAGCCAGTTCGAACAGGATCGCGACTACCTGCGCATCGCCCGCGAGGAAGGCGCCGAACTGCTCTACGGTGGCGAGGCGCTGGAGTGCGCGCACCGCGGCTACTACCTGCGCCCGGCGCTGGTGGCCGCGCAGCCGCAGCACCGCATCGCCCGCGAGGAGGTGTTCGGCCCGGTCGCCGCGGTGCTGGTGGCCGACGATTACGAGCACGCGCTGGCCCTGGCCAACGACACCGAGTTCGGCCTGTGCGCCGGCATCGCCACGCGCTCGCTGAAGCACGCCACGCATTTCAAGCGGCATGCGCAGGCGGGCATGGTGATGGTCAACCTGCCCACTGCCGGCGTCGACCCGCACGTGCCGTTCGGCGGACGCAAGGCCTCCAGCTACGGCCCGCGCGAGCAGGGCCGGTATGCGGTGGAGTTCTACACCACGGTCAAGACGGCTTACACATCCGCACCATGAACTGATCGAATCAGCGCACGCCGGCCTGGGAGGGTGGGCGGCGCGTCGCGGCCTCCGGGCCCGTCCGACGCCAGCGTGCCATCAACGAGGAGGGGCTATGCAGAAGCACACGTCGGGAATGTGGGCGCTGGGAATCGCGGCGCTGCTGGGAATGGCGCTGGCCGCGTGTTCCGGCGGCGGCAAGGACGCCGGCAAGGCGCCCGGGCAACTCACCGTCGGTTTCAGCCAGGTCGGCGCCGAGAGCGAGTGGCGCACCGCCAACACCGCATCGATCAAGCAGGCCGTCGCCGATGCCGGCATGAAGTTGAAGTTCTCCGATGCGCAGCAGAAGCAGGAGAACCAGATCAAGGCGCTGCGCTCGTTCATCGCCCAGCGCGTGGACGTGATCGCGTTTTCGCCGGTGGTGGAGTCGGGCTGGGAGACGGTGCTGCGCGAGGCCAAGGCCGCGAAGATCCCGGTGGTGCTGACCGACCGCGCGGTGAAGGTGTCCGACGACAGCCTGTACGTGACCTTGATCGGTTCGGATTTCGTCGAGGAAGGACGCAAGGCGGCGCGCTGGCTGGTCGAGCGCTCGCCGCTGAAGGACGGCGACAAGCCGGTGCGCATCGTCGAACTGCAGGGCACCGTCGGCTCGGCGCCGGCGATCGATCGCATGAAGGGCTTCAAGGAGATCCTGGCGGCGCATCCGCGCTTCCAGATCGTGCGCTCGCAAAGCGGCGATTTCACCCGCGCCAAGGGCAAGGAAGTGATGGAGGCGTTCCTGAAGTCGGAGGGACGCAACATCGACGTGCTCTACGCGCATAACGACGACATGGCGATCGGCGCGATCCAGGCGATCGAGGAAGCCGGCCTGAAGCCGGGCAAGGACATCCTGGTGATCTCGGTGGACGGGGTGAAGGGCGCGTTCGAGGCGATGCAGGCCGGCAAGCTCAACGTCACCGTCGAATGCAATCCGCTGCTGGGCCCGCAACTGGTGCAGGCCATCCGCGACCTCAAGGCCGGCAAGCCGCTGCCCAAGCGCATCGTGGTGGAGGAGTCGGTGTACACCCAGGACCAGGCCGCGGCCGAACTGCCCAAGCGCAAGTACTGAGGCCGCGCGCATGCATCCGCTGGTGCTGGAGGCGCAGGGACTGAGCAAGGCCTATGCCGGCGTGGCCGCGCTGGAGGACGTGGCGCTGCGTTTGCGCGGCGGCGAGATCCACGCGTTGATGGGCCAGAACGGCGCCGGCAAGTCGACTCTGATCAAGCTGCTCACCGGCGTGACCGCCGCCGACGCCGGGCGCATCGTGCTGGATGGCGCGGTGGTCTCGCCGGCGTCGCCGCAGCAGGCGCAACGGCTCGGCATCAGCACCGTGTACCAGGAAGTGAACCTGTGCCCGAACCTGTCGGTGGCCGAGAACCTGTTCGCCGGCCGCTACCCGCTGCGCGGCTGGCTGCGGCGCATCGACTGGCGCCGGGTCGAGCGCGAGGCCGAGGCCGGCCTGCAGCGTTTGGGCATCGCCATCGACGTGCGCCGCGCGTTGGGCAGCTATCCGGTGGCGGTGCAGCAGATGGTGGCGATCGCGCGCGCGGTCGGGGTGTCGGCGCGGGTGCTGATCCTCGACGAACCCACCTCCAGCCTCGACGAAGGCGAGGTGGCCGAACTGTTCCGGGTGATGCGCGCGCTGCGCGATGGCGGCATGGCGATCCTGTTCGTCACCCACTTCCTGGACCAGGTGTACGCGGTGGCCGACCGCATCAGCGTGCTGCGCAACGGCCGCCTGGTCGGCGAATACACGCCGGCGGAATTGCCGGCGCCGCAGCTGGTCGCGGCGATGGTCGGGCGCGCGCTCGACCCGGCCAGCGCCGCGGCCGCCGCGGTG
>NZ_AQOJ01000203.1:0-1119 GCF_000364685.1 Xanthomonas sp. SHU 166 | reverse complement strand
GCCGCTTCGGAAGGGAACCCGGTAAGTCAAAAGCAAGGGCAACAGCCAAAGCGAAGCCAAGCGACCGCTGCTACAACGCTAGCAACCGAAACCGCGACCTTCGCAGCACGCGCTTAACGCACGTCTGCGCACCGCAAGCGCGACACCTCTAACCTTCTCCAGGCACCCGACCATGGCCACCCCCGACCTGCCGACTTTCGACAAGATCCTCATCGCCAATCGCGGCGAGATCGCCTGCCGGGTGATCGCCACCTGCCGCAAGCTCGGCATCGCCACCGTGGCCGTGTATTCCGATGCCGACCGCGACGCCCGCCACGTGCGCCTGGCCGACGAGGCCGTGTACATCGGCGCCGCGCCGGCGCGAGAGAGCTACCTGCGCGGCGAGCGCATCCTCGAGGCCGCGCAACGCAGCGGCGCGCAGGCCATCCATCCCGGGTACGGCTTCCTGTCCGAGAACGCCGAGTTCGCCGAAGCCTGCGCCGCGCACGGGCTGGTGTTCATCGGGCCGCCGGCGGCGGCGATCCGCGCCATGGGCGACAAGAGCGCGGCCAAGGCGCTGATGCAGGCCGCCGGGGTGCCGCTGACGCCCGGCTATCACGGCGAGCAGCAGGATCAGGACTTCCTGCGCGCGCAGGCCGCGGCCATCGGCTACCCGGTGCTGATCAAGGCCAGCGCCGGTGGTGGCGGCAAGGGCATGCGCCGGGTCGATCGCGATGAGGACTTTGCCGCCGCGCTCGCCGCCTGCCAGCGCGAGGCGCAGGCCGCGTTCGGCAATGCGCACGTCCTGGTGGAGAAGTACGTGCTGCGGCCGCGGCACATCGAGATCCAGGTGTTCGGCGACAGCCACGGCGAACTGGTCTACCTGTTCGAACGCGACTGCTCGGTGCAACGCCGCCACCAGAAGGTGCTGGAGGAGGCACCCGCACCGGGCATGGACGCGGAACGGCGTGCGGCGATGGGCCAGGCCGCGGTGGAGGCGGCGCGTGCGGTGGGCTACGTCGGCGCCGGCACCGTGGAGTTCATCGTCGCGCCCAACGGCGCGTTCTACTTCATGGAAATGAACACCCGCCTGCAGGTGGAGCATCCGGTCACCGAGTGCATCACCGGCACCGACCTGGT
>NZ_AQOJ01000202.1:0-3080 GCF_000364685.1 Xanthomonas sp. SHU 166 | reverse complement strand
GCCAGCCGCTGCCGCAGCGCCAGCACGAACTGGCGATCCACGGCCATGCGCTGGAAGCGCGGCTGTACGCCGAAGACCCGGCGCGCGGGTTCCTGCCCTCGATCGGCACGCTGCAGCATCTGCGCCTGCCCGCCGCCGATGCGCATACCCGGGTCGATGCCGGTGTCGAACAGGGCGATGTGATCGGCCCGCACTACGATCCGATGATCGCCAAGCTGATCGTCTGGGACGTGACCCGCGAGCGCGCGCTGCGGCGCATGCAGGCGGCGCTGGCGGCGTGCCAGGTGGTCGGCGTGTCGACCAATGCCGCGTTCCTGCAGCGCCTGGTCGGCACCAGCGCGTTCGCGCAGGCGGACCTGGACACCGCGCTGATCGAGCGCGAGCACGCCGCCTTGTTCGACACCCCCGTCCCGACCACCGACGCGCTGTGGAGCCTGGCGGCGCTGACTTGGCAACTGCACGAGCACGCGCCGGCGGCGCAGACTGCCGATCCGCACTCGCCGTGGGATCTGCGCGACGGCTGGCGGCTGGGCGCGCCGGCGCCGCGTGCGCTGACCCTGCAACATGGCGAAACGCAACGCACGTTGCAGCTGACCGCGCATGCCGGCGGCTGGCGGATCCACGCCGCGCCGGCGCAGGAGCCGCTCGAGGCGAGCGGCCAGTTGCGCGACGGGCGCCTGTCCGCGTTCCTCGGCACACAGCGGGTGCAGGCCGATGCGGTGTTCGCCGGCACGCAGCTGCACCTGTTCGTCGACGGCCACGGCTACCTGTTCGAACGCCACGACCCGGTCGCCGAGGCCGACCAGCCGGCGGTGGAAGGCGGCGGCCTGACCGCGCCGATGCCGGGGCGCATCGTCGCCCTGCTGGTCGCACCCGGCACCCAGGTGCGCCGCGGCACGCCGCTGCTGGTGCTGGAGGCGATGAAGATGGAGCACACCCTGCAGGCGCCGGCCGACGGCACCGTGCAGAGCTTTCGCGTGCGCGAGGGCGAGCTGGTCGGCGACGGCGTGGCGCTGCTGGACTTCGAAGCGGCCTGAGCGTCGCCGCCCGCCAAGCCGCGGTCGCCAAGGCCGCGGCTTGGCGTCACACTCGGCGCTGGTCCATCGTCCTGCACGCGCCATGAAACTCACCGCCCACGTTCTCGACGGCCACACCCTCGACGTGCGCCCTGCGCCGCGCGAGCGGCCGTGGATGGACCAGACCGCCGAGCGCTACGCCTACCGTTGCCTGCCGCTGGACATCGCCAACGCGCACGGTTGGGAGCTGCTGTGCCAGACCGCGTTCGAGGCCGAGTGGAACGGCGGCAACGCGCTCGACGACCTGCGCGTGCAACCGGCACCTGGGACGCACGCGCCGGCGGTCAGCCACTTCGGCTACGGCGTGCTCACCTTCCACGTGCCGTGCCTGTTCCGCACCGAGGCCGGCGTGGACCTGTACGTCACTGCGCCGGTGAATCGGCCCAAGGACGGCATCGCCGGGCTCACCGGGCTGATCGAGACAGACTGGAGTCCGTACACCTTCACCATGAACTGGCAGTTCACCCGGCCCGGCCGGGTCCGGTTCGAGGCCGGCGAGCCGTTCTGCCACTTCTTCCCGGTGCAGCGACGGGTGCTGGCCGAGACCGAACCGCGCTGGCAGCCGTTGTCGCAGACGCCGGAGCTGGAGCGCGAGCACCAGGCGTGGATGCGCAGCCGTGGCCAGTTCCTGCACGACCTGGCGCAGCCCGATTCCAGCGCCAGCCGCGAAGGCTGGCAGCGCAGCTATTTCCGCGGACCGGCGCCGGGGCAGTGCCCAGCCGGCGTGGAGCACCGGGTGAAACTGCGGCTGGCGCCGTTCACCCGCAGCGACGACGCGGAGTGAGGACCGCTCAGCGCACGTGGCGCTGGCGCACACGGGTGGACAGGCGGAACACGCCGTAGGCCAGCAGCATGCCCAGGATCCCGGCCACGGCATGCGCCCAGTCAAACACGCGCGGACCGATCCCACCGACCTGGTCGCCCCACAGGTTGAACAGCACCAGGACGATCACGGTCAGCCCCAGCCCGGCGAGGAACGCGGCGCGGTTGGCGCCCAGCGCGTAGAACAGGAACGGCAGGCCCAGCCCGACCAGGAAATGCACCGGGAAGAAGTACACCGAACCGTACGGGCGCAGCAGCGACCAGACGATGGCGGCGAAGACCGCGACGAAGACAAACAGACCCAGCGACAGGGCGCGGGTCTTGGCGGGGGAAAGACGTGGCTCGGTCATGCGTCACCTGCAGGCAATCGGCGACCGTAACGGAGTGCGGATCACGGCCCGGTCAAGACCCCGCGTTGCCCACGCGGCTGCAGACGCTCAACGCGAAGATCGGCACCACTGCCGCTCGCACGGCACGCCGTCGTGGTTGCCGTCCATCTCCACACCCGGGCAGTGCTGCAGGAAGTACACCGCTTCGTCGCACGAGGTCATCTGCGCGCAGTGCGTGCGGCCGTCGCAGTGGAAGGCGGGCGCCGTCGTGGGCGCGGTGCGCGCGGTGGCCACTGACGACTCCGGCACCGAGGGCGGCGCAGGGCTTGCCTGCGGTGCCGCCACGAAGCGCAGCGCTGCGTAGGCCGCGATCGCGAGCACCGCCAGCAGCATCAGCACGCCGAGCCAGAGACCGCGACGCGGACGCGGTGCCGCACGCGCGGGCGATGCAGGCGCCCGACCGGGACGCATCACCCGCAAGGCCCGCGGCCGTCCTTGCGCGTCGTGCTCCAGGTCGAAGGAGATCAGTTCGCCCACCCGCGGGGGAACGCCGTCGGCAGGAAACGCCGCGCGTTGCACCTCGGCTTCGGTCTCACGATGGGCAAGGCGCACCCGGCCGCAGCCGCGCTCCTCGCTCCACTGAATCAAGGTCCCGTGCGTGCGCATGGCGTCACCGCAAGAAAGTGCATCGCCGCGGTGGACGCCGCCGTGCCCGGTGCGTCCACCGTCCCCACCGCACCTGCTCCCGCCAGGCGCGGCCCCGCGTGCAGCATGCCATGGCTGTGGCCTGCGTGCCGACCGGCCACCTGCTGCAGGCGCGGTCGCGCGACGGCCGGTCAGCCACGCGCCGCGG
>NZ_AQOJ01000201.1:0-5536 GCF_000364685.1 Xanthomonas sp. SHU 166 | reverse complement strand
GCCGCCGGCAGTTGGCTGGCGCGCGCGGCGCGGGTGCGCGAGGATGCGCCCACGGTGCACGACGCGCGCGAGCGCGTGGAGCAGGTGCGGGTGGCGCGCATCGCCGCCTTGCGCGATGCCGGCCTGCGCGATCTGGCCACCCCGGCCGGATTGAAGTCGGCGCGCGAGCGCCTGGGCGACGTGCTGCGCATCGCCGATCCCGGCGACCCGGTGGCGGCGATGCTGCGCGAACGCATCGACCTGGCCACCCACTACGGCAGCTTCCGCCCCGGCCAGGTGTTCACCGACGGCATGCACGACGGCGGGCGCGGCCCGCAGATGATCGTGGTGCCGCACGGCGGCTTCCGCATGGGCGCGGCCGAGACCGAACCCGGCGCCTCGCCAGCGGAGATGCCGCAGCACTACGTGCGCTTCGACCGCGGTTTCGCCATGTCGATCACCGAGGTCACCGTGGCCGAGTTCCGCCGTTTCGTGGAGGCGACCAATGCGCGTCCGCGCGCCACCCGCCGCGGCCATTCCACCGTCTACGACGAACGCAGCGGCAACTTCGTGCGCCGCAACGGCGTTGACTGGCAGTCCGATTACCAGGGCGCGCGGGCGGTGCCGAACAGCCCGGTGATGCACGTCAGCGTGCGCGACGCCGAGGCCTATGCGGCCTGGCTGTCGCAGCAGACCGGGCGGCATTACCGGCTGCCCAGCGAGGCCGAGTTCGAATACGCCCTGCGCGCCGGCGGTCGCGGCCGCTATCCCTGGGGCAACGCCGGCACGCCGCCGCGCGGCAGCGGCAACTTCACCGGCGGCGGCGACGTCTCGCCCAGCGGGCGGCACTGGCGCAATGCCTTCGTCGGCTACACCGACGGCTTCTGGGGCCCGGCCCCGGTCGCCAGTTTTTCCGCCAACGCCTGGGGCCTGCACGACATGGCCGGCAACCTCAGCGAGTGGGTCGCCGACTGCTGGCACGCCAGCTATCGCCGCGCGCCGGCCGACGGCGCGGCCTGGTACAACCCGGGCTGCCGCTCGCGGGTGGTGCGCGGCGGCAACTGGGCCAATGCGCCGGAGCAGACCCGCGCGGCCTGGCGGCTGATGCAGGATTCGGACAGCACCAGCGCACGCGTCGGCTTCCGCCTGGTGCGCGGCATTTGACGCCGCCGCGCCGGTGCCGGCGCTAGATTGCCTCACCAGTCAGCGAGGGGGAGTGCGATGAACCAAGTCTTCGGCCGCCAGGGCGGCGAACCGGGCGGCGGCCGCCGTGGACCGCTGGGCGGGGTGCGCTGGCTTGTACTGCTGGGCTTTGCCGTGTATGCCGGGTTCTACTGGTTCTCCAACCGCAGCGAGGATCCGTACACCGGCGAGCAGGTGCTGATCGACCGCTCGTTGAATGTGGAGGACGAGAAGGCGCTGGGTCTGCAGGCGTACCAGGAGATCCTGGCGCAGGAACATCCGGTCGATCCGCAGTCGCAGGTGGCGCAGCAGGTGCGTGCGATCGCGCAGCGGCTGATCGCCAAGGTCGACGTGGTCGAGGACGCGCTGGCCGCCGAGCACGGCATGCAGGCCAAGCATTACGCGCGCGGCTTCGACTGGGACGTCAACGTGATCGAGTCCGACCAGGCCAATGCGTTCTGCCTCCCCGGCGGCAAGATGGCGGTCTACACCGGGCTGCTGCCGGTGGCCAAGAACGCCGACGCGATGGCGGTGGTGATGGGCCACGAGATCGCGCATGCGCTGCTGCGGCATGGCGCGCAGCGCATGGCCCAGCAGAAGCTGACCCAGATCGGGCAGATGGCCGGCGCCGCCGGCGGCCTGGATCCGCAACAGCAGCAGATGGCGATGGCGGCGATGGGCTATGGCTACCTGCTGCCGTACGCGCGCAGCCACGAGACCCAGGCCGACGAAGTGGGCCTGATGCTGGCCGCGGCGGCCTGTTTCGACCCGCGCGAGGCGGTGCCGCTGTGGCAGCGGATGAGCGCCAGCAGTGGCGGCCAGGCGCCGCCGGAGTTCGCCTCCACCCATCCCAATCCGGGCACCCGCATCCAGAACCTGCAGGCGCTGATGCCCAAGGCGCTGGAGTACCGGCAGCGCTTCTGCGAGTCCGCGCGTGGTGCTTCGCAGTAAGCGCTGCCGCCGTTGCACGCGTTGGCTGCCTTGTCGCTGAACGCCGCGCGCTTATCCACGCTCGCGTGCACGGCGGCGGGCGCATGATGCGCTCCACACCATCGGGAGCACTGCCATGAAACGCCTGCTGCTGTCCTCCCTCGTCGCCACGGCCGTGCTGGCCGGCTGCGCCACCAACCGGCTCAGCGACGACGAGCGTCTGACCCTGTACCGCGCCCACGCCGGTGCGCCGGTGCGCGACTTCCAGTACTTCAACCGGCTCAGCGGCTGGACCGCACTCGGCGACAGCGCGCTGGCGGTGTGGACGCGCCCGAACCAGGCCTATCTGCTGGAATTCGCCGGCACCTGCCAGGACCTGGATTTCGCCCCCAGCATCGCCATCACCCATTTCGGCAGCCAGGTCTCGGCGAAGTTCGACGACGTGCTGGTGCTCGGCGGCGGCCCCGCCGCGATTCGCCTGCCGTGCCGCATCGACAGCATCCGCCCGCTCGACGTCAAGGCGCTGCGCACCTCGGAGAAGGAACTGCGCGAGGCCAAAGTGCAGGAACGGGCGCAGCAGGCGCCCGGCACTGCTGACGCAGTGCCGGGATTCGGGATTCGCGAGGCGGTGCGCGCGGTGGTGCGGCTAGGGTGATGTCGCACCGTCGCTTGCTGGTGCAGCCTGTTGCGTCAGGTGCACTGCAAGGTGCTGTGCGGCACGCCCTTATGGCTCCGGGGCGCACGCTTCAGCCGCGACGGGTATTACCGGTAAGGCCGTGTCGCGGCTGAAGACGCTCCTGGAGGTCGGGTGAGGTGCGACGAACGCAGGCGCTTGGCGGTGTCTGAGCGTCGGTACGTGGGAGTGACGCGACGACGCGGTGGTGCTCAGGAGGCCTGGTCGGGCGCCACGTAGCCGTCGGGCTTGTCGGCGCCGCCCTGGAACAGGAACTTCTCCAGTTCCGCTTCCAGGAACGCGCGGTGCTTGGGATCGCGCGGCGACAGCCGGTTCTCGTTGATCAGCATGGTCTGGTGCGCCAGCCAGGCCTGCCAGCCGGCCTTGCCGATGTGCGCGAACACACGCTTGCCGAGCTCGCCGGGATAGGGCACGTAATCGAGCCCTTCGGCGTCGCGTTGCTGGTACTGGCAGAAGACGGTGCGGGACATGGCAACAATTCCTGGCGGTGCGTGCGGCGGCGCGCGCTGGCGCGCTAGAGGCCGTCGAGCAGTTTGCGGATCGGTGCGGGCAGGCCCAGCGCCGACAGGTCGGCGCGCGCCACCCAGCGCAGGTCGTCATTGTCGCGTACCGCGTCGCGCAAGGCGACCTTGCGCAGGCGCAATGGCTGCAGGTGCAGGCGATAGTGGCTGAAGGTGTGCACGATCGGCGCCATCGGCTCGGCCGCATCGAAGTCGCGGCCGCTGATCTCGCGGTCGAACCAGGCGCGCAGTTCGCTGTCGGTCTCGGCCTGCGGCAGGGTCCACAGCGAGGCCCAGATGCCGGTCGGCGGCCGCCGCTGCAGCAGCAGTTCGCCGGCGGCGTTCTCCAGCAGCAGCGCCAGCGCCTCGCGCTCGGGCAGGGTCTTGCCCGGCCTGGGGGTGGGCAGCGCCTCGACCAGGCCGTCGCGGCGCGCCACGCAGTCGTCCTGCAGCGGGCACAGCACGCAGGCCGGGGTGGCGCGGGTGCACAGGGTGGCGCCGAAATCCATCTGTGCCTGGGTGTAGTCGGCCATGCGCCCGTCCGGCACGGCGGCCACGTGGTCGTGCGCGAGCGCCCACAGCGGCTTTTCCACCGCCGGCAGGCCGGGGTAGCCGGCGATGCCGTGGTAGCGGGTCAGCACACGCTTGACGTTGCCGTCGAGAATCGGGAAGCGGTCGTTCCAGGCCTGGCTGAGGATCGCGCCGGCGGTGCTGCGGCCGATGCCGGGCAGTGCATGCAGGGCCTCGAAATCGCGCGGCAGCTCGCCGCCGTGCAGTTCCACGCAGCGCTTGGCGGCGGCATGCAGGTTGCGTGCGCGGGCGTAGTAGCCGAGCCCGGCCCATTGCGCCATCACCGCGTCGTTGTCGGCGGCGGCCAGGTCGGGCAGGGTCGGGAAGTGCTGCAGGAAGCGCAGGAAATAGGGGATGACCACCGCCACCTGGGTCTGCTGCAGCATGATCTCCGACAGCCACACCCGGTACGGACCGCGCGGATGCTGCCAGGGCAGGTCATGCCGCCCGTGGCGGTCGAACCAGGCGAGCAGGCGGGTAGGGAAGGTGTCAGAGGGCTGGCGCATGCTGGCAGGAACTCGTTCCTTCTCCCGCCGGGAGAAGGTGCCCCGAAGGGGCGGATGAGGGTACGGGCAAAGCCTCGGGGACCTGATTCCGCGAGACGCTTCGCGCCGTACCCTCACCCCAACCCCTCTCCCGGTGGGAGAGGGGCTTTGCATCAGCCGCCCAAGGCGTCGGGCAGCAACGCGTCGACGAAGGCTTCGGCGTCGAACACGCGCAGGTCTTCGGGGCGCTCGCCGATGCCGGCGAAGCGGATCGGGATGCCGAATTCGCGGGCCAGGGCGAACACCACGCCGCCCTTAGCGGTGCCGTCGAGCTTGGTCACCACCAGACCGGTGACGCCGACCGCGGCGTGGAACTGGCGCAGCTGCGACAGCGCGTTCTGGCCGGTGGTGCCGTCGATGACCATCAGCACCTCGTGCGGGGCGCTGGCGTCGAGCTTGCCGAGCACGCGGCGGATCTTGCCCAGCTCGTTCATCAGCCCGGTCTGGGTGTGCAGGCGGCCGGCGGTGTCGGCGATCAGCACCTCGGTGCCGCGCGCCTTGCCGGCCTGCAGCGCGTCGAAGGCCACCGAGGCGGCGTCGGCGTTCTGGCCCTGCGCGATCACGGTCACGCCGTTGCGCTCGCCCCAGGCCTGCAGCTGCGCCACCGCGGCGGCGCGGAAGGTGTCGCCGGCGGCCAGCATCAGGCTGTGGCCCTCGTCCTTGAAGCGCTTGGCCAGCTTGCCGATGGTGGTGGTCTTGCCGACGCCGTTGACGCCGACGGTCAGCACCACGAAGGGCTTGGCGTCGCGGTCGATCTGCAGCGGCCTGGCCACCGGCTGCAGGATCGCCAGCAGGTCGGCGCGCAGCGCCTGCTGCAGCGCCCTGGCGTCGGCGAACTCGCGCGCCTTCATGCGCTTGCGCAGGCTCTCGATCAGCGCGGTGGTGGCGGGGATGCCGACGTCGGCGGTGATCAGCGCGGTCTCGATCTCGTCGAGCAGGTCGTCGTCGAGCTTGGGATTGCGCGAGAACAGACTGCCGACGCTGCGCGCGAAGCTGCTGTTGCGCAGACGCTCGCGCCAGCCTGGCTTGCCGGCCGGGGCGGCGGGTAGGGCATCACTGCGCACCAGGTCGGCGTCGGCGGCAGGCACGGACACCGCGACGGGCGGCTGGGCGGGGGCGGGCGTCGGCTGCGGCAC
>NZ_AQOJ01000200.1:0-3437 GCF_000364685.1 Xanthomonas sp. SHU 166 | reverse complement strand
CCGCCGCCGCCAAGCCGGCGGCCACCACGGCAACGCCGGCCGCAACCACCGCACCGGCGACTGCCGCGACGGCGGCCGCGCCCGACAACGCGCGCTACATCCTGCAGGCCGGCTCGTTCGGCGCCTCCGGCGACGCCGAGTCGACCAAGGCCAAGCTGGCGATGCTGGGCCTGTCGGCGCGCGTGGAATCGGCGCAGATCAGCGGCAAGACCGTCTATCGCGTGCGCATGGGGCCGTACGGCACCGCCAGCGAACTGGCCGAGGCCAAGCAGAAGTTGAACGGCAGCGGGTTGTCGGCTATTGCGATCAAGGCGCAGTGAGGCCGGGAATCGGGAATCGGGATTTGGGAATGGGTGAAGCGGCTTTCTTGCCGTTTTCACCTGTACGTGCGCGCATGGGTTGTCGCTGCTGACATTGGGCCGCGTTGGCTTGATATGACGTTGCAGTTCCACGCCAGCGTGCTGCTGGCGACTAAGTAAAAGACTTAGTCGCCAGGGAATCTGGAATGGGGACGCGAGCACGTCCCGTTCCGCGCGACGAGGCCTGAAGACGCTTCGGATCCGCGCGCTGTCGCGCCGCGCTGGCGCGTCTCAATCATCGAAGCCGACTTCCCCCGCGGGCACACGCGCTGTCGACGCGCGCGACCGGGTTTTGCTTTTACCATTCCCGATTCCCCACTCCCCATTTCCGGCCCCCCAATGACTCAGACCGCCCTGATCACCGGCGCCACCTCCGGTTTCGGCGCTGCCGCCGTGCGCCGCTTCGTCGATGCAGGCTGGCGCGTGATCGCCACCGGCCGCCGCGCCGAGCGCCTGCAGCCGCTGCTGGACGCCTTCGGCGCCGAGCGCGTGCACATCGCCGCCTTCGACATCCGCGACACCGACGCGCTGGACGCGATGCTGGCGGCGCTGCCCGAGGCGTTCCGCGGCATCGACCTGCTGGTCAACAACGCTGGCCTGGCCCAGGGCACCGCGCCGGCGCAGGCCGCGCAACTGGACGACTGGCGCACGATGATCGACACCAACGTCACCGCGCTGGTGACGCTGACCCATCGCCTGTTGCCGACGCTGATCCAGCGCCGCGGCGCGATCATCAACATCAGCTCGGTCGCCGCGCTGTACCCCTACCCCGGCGGCAACACCTACGGCGGCACCAAGGCCTTCGTCAGCCAGTTCTCGCTGGGCCTGCGCTCGGATCTGCATGGCACCGGCGTGCGCGTCACCGCGATCGAACCCGGCATGGCCGAGACCGAGTTCACCCTGGTCCGCACCCATGGCGACCAGAAGGCCTCGGACACGCTCTACCAGGGTGCGCAGCCGATGACCGCCGAGGACATCGCCGAACAGATCTTCTGGGTGGCGACGCTGCCGCCGCATCTGAACATCAATCGATTGGAAATCATGCCGGTGACGCAGTCCTTCGCCGGCTTCCAGGTCGCGCGGCAACCGGCCTGAACGGCCGCGGGGCCGCTCCGCGCGGTCCCGCCAGGTCCCGTCTCTCTCGCGCCCATGCGGCGAAGGCCCCTCTGCCGCACGGTCGGGACGGACGCTTGTCGCGCCGGCCTGCTGGCGATTCCGACAACTCCTTAACGAAATGATATAACATCACCTGGTCGGGGCCGCGTTCGTACGTCGGACCGCGCACCACCCGCTCGCCCGCAGCCCAGCCGCTGCCGCCAGTCTCCACTCCCCTTGTCCGCAGCCATCATGAAGACCTACACCCATGCCCTCGCCGTGCTGGCCGGGCTCGCGGCCGGCGACGGCGCCGCGCAGACGACACCCGACACCACCACCACGCTCGGCACCGTGGAAGCGCGGCGCCACAGCGCCGCCTCGCTGTCCACGCGCAACATCCTCAGCTCGGTCGACGTGCTCGGCAGCGAGCAGATCGCCGACAAGCAGGTCATGAACAGCTGGGAGTTGCTGGGGCAGATGCCCGGCATGCAGCTCACCGAAACCCGGCAGGGTGCCGAGTCCGGCAAGGTCACCTTCCGCGCTTTCAACGGCGAGGGCTACATCAACGGCATCAAGGTGCTGATCGACGGCGTGCCGAGCAACGTCAACAGCGGCAACCAACGCTTCATCGACATGATCTTCCCGCTGGAGATCGCCTACATCGAGGTGGTGCGCGGCACCAACGATCCGCGTTACGGCCTGCACAACATCGGCGGCAACTTCAACATCGCCACCCGCCAGGGCGGCGACTACCAGGACCTGCGGCTGAGCTACGGCAGTTTCGCCACTCGCGAACTGCAGTACGCCATCGGCCATGAGGCCGATGGCCTGGCGCAGAACTATTTCGTCGGCGCGCAGGCCGCGCATGGCTATCGCCAGCACGACCGCTCGCGCAAGTACACCCTCGGCGGCAAATGGTTCTACGGCGAAGACGAAGATGCCGCACGCATCGGCCTGATCGCACGCGCCTACCACCACGAGGCAGACGAATCGGGCTTTCTCACCGCCACCGAGTTGGCCGAGGACCGCGACCAGTCGCCGCCGAAGAACGCCAACGACGGCGACGACCGCGACATGCGCCAGGCCAGCGTGCACGCCGACTTCAAGCTCGGCGGCGGCTTGCAATTGCGCAACACGCTGTACCTCAACCGTTACCAGGACGACCGCCGGATCACCTTCACCCGCTACCCGCTGGGCAACGCGCCACGGCAGCGTCGGCAATGGGACGAAACCCAGACCGGGTTGCTCAGCACCGTCACCTGGCAGGCCAGCGATCTGCTGAGCGTGGAAGGCGGCTTCAACGCCGAGCACCAGGACAACCGTTACCGGCGCTCGCGTTACGCCTACAGCGTGCCGACCGATTTCGACCGTGCGCCGGCACGCGTGCAGAACGACGACCGCTACAGCCTGGATAACCTCGGCCTGTACCTGCAGGCGGTGATCCAACCGAGCGATGCGCTGAAGATCGTCCCCGCATTCCGCATCGACCGCTTCTCCGGCGAGACCGCGCTGCCCGGCGGCGTGCATGCGCCGCTGCAGCGCTACGGCTGGATCGACCAGCCCAAGCTCAGCGTGATCTACGCGCTGACCCCGCACTTGAGCGTGTACGCCAACTGGGGCCGCACCTTCCAGATCCTCACCGGCTCGACCGCCCCGGCCTACCTGACGCCCGGGCAGAGCACGTTCCGTCCCTCGATCAATACCGGCAAGGAGCTGGGCCTGAAACTGCAGCCGGTCGCCAGCACCGAGGCGCGCGTGGCGGTCTGGCGCCAGGATGCCACCGACGAAGTGGCCAACATGCCCAGCACCGGCACCACGGTCGGGCTCGGCCAGACCCGCCGGCAGGGCGTGGACCTGCAACTGAGCACGCAACTGGGCGAGCGCTGGACGCTGTGGCTGTCGCACGCGATCCAGGAAGCCAAGGTGGTCAGCGCCTTTACCGCGAGCGGCGAGTCGCTGCGCGGACGCGAGGTGTTCTCCACC
>NZ_AQOJ01000199.1:0-1042 GCF_000364685.1 Xanthomonas sp. SHU 166 | reverse complement strand
CTACATCAGCAACGCCGGCGTCGACTACCGGCCCAACGCACGCTGGAAGCTGGGGCTGCAGGCGCGCGCGCAAGGCGACTACTACATCGACGAACGCAACACCCAGGGCAAGTACGGCGGCTTCCGCGTGGTCGATGCCAGCGTGCGCTACCAGCTCAGCCCGCGCACCAGCCTTGACCTGCAGGTCAAGAATCTCACCGACGCCCGCTACGCCTACGTCTGGTACGACAACTTCTTCTGGGGCGGCAACGACCAGCCGATGTTCTCGCCGGCGCCCGGACGCGCGGCCTATCTCGGCTTCGAACTGCGCCTGTAGCCATCGCCGACGTCGGCGCGGTCCGCTGCGGCCGCGCCTCTGCCTCCCCGGTGCCGTCCGGGGCACGCAGGTGCCACGGCGCGGTTGCCTGCGTGGCGCAGACAACCGCGCGATTTTCCCCGCGAAATCGCATAACATCGCCTTCACGGAGCGAGGTACGCCCAGCGTACCGAACAAGCAAGCCCCGCAACCTCGCCGTTGCCGCCAGCCCTCCGCTGTCCCCACTTGCTTGCAGACCCCATGAAGATCGACTCCCTTGCCCTGGCCGTGCTGGCCGGGCTTGCCGCCGGCCATGCCGCCGCGCAGACCCTCACCTCCGAGACCACCACCACCCTCGGCACCGTGGAGGCGCGGCGCGAGACCGCCGCCTCGCTGTCCACCCGCAACATCCTCAGTTCGGTCGACGTGCTCGGCAGCGAGCAGATCGGCGACAAGCAGGTCATGAACGGCTGGGAGCTGTTGGGCATGATGCCCGGCGTGCAGCTCACCGAGATCCGCCAGGGCGCCGAATCCGGCAAGGCCACCTTCCGCGCCTTCAACGGCGAGGGCTACCTCAACGGCATCAAGATCCTGATCGATGGCGTGCCCAGCGACGCCAACAGCGGCAACCAGCGCTTCACCGACATGATCTTCCCGCTGGAGATCGCCTACATCGAAGTCGTGCGCGGCACCAACGACCCGCGCTACGGCCTGCACAACATCGGCGGCAACCTCAACATCGCCACT
>NZ_AQOJ01000198.1:0-5084 GCF_000364685.1 Xanthomonas sp. SHU 166 | reverse complement strand
GCGACTACCAGGACCTGCGGCTGAGCTACGGCAGCTTCGCCACGCGCGCACTGCAGTACGCCGTCGGCCATGAGGCCGGCGGCCTGGCGCAGAACTATTTCGTCGGCGCCCAGGCCACACAAGGCGAGCGCGCGCACGACAGCGCGCGCAAGTACACGCTCGGCGGCAAGTGGTTCTACGGCGAGGACGACGACACCGCGCGCATCGGCCTGATCGCCCGCGCCTACCATCTGAAGGCCGATGCGCCCGGCTTCCTCACCGCCGCGCAATGGGACGACGACCGCGACCAGTCGCCGCCGCAGAATGCCAACGACGGCGGCGAGCGCACCCTGCGCCAGGCCAGCGTGCACGCCGACTTCAAGCTCGGCGAGGGCCTGCAGCTGCGCAACACGCTGTACGTCAACCGCTACGACGAGGAACGCCGCGTCACCTTCACCCCCTACCCGATCGGCAACGCACCGCGGCAGCGCCGGCAATGGGACGAAACCCAGACCGGCCTGCTCAGCACCGTCACCTGGCAGGCCAGCGACCTGCTGAGCGTGGAAGGCGGCCTCAACGCCGAGCACCAGAACAACCGCTATCGCCGCTACCGCTATGCCTACGCGGTACCGACCGATTTCTGGAGCGCGCCGGCGCGCGTGCAGAACGACGACCGCTACACGCTCGACAACCTCGGCCTGTACCTGCAGGCGGTATTGCAGCCGACCGACGCGCTGAAGATCGTGCCGGCGTTCCGCGTCGACCGCTTTTCCGGCGACACCACGCTGCCCGGCGGCGTGCACGCGCCGCTGCAGCGCTACGGCTGGATCGACCAGCCCAAGCTCAGCGTGATCTACGCGCTGAGCCCGCAGCTGAGCGTCTATGCTAACTGGGGCCGCACCTTCCAGATCCTCACCGGTTCCACCGCCCCGGCCTACCTGACGCCGGGCCAGCCGGGCGTGCGGCCGTCGATCAACACCGGCAAGGAACTGGGCCTGAAACTGCAGCCAGCCGCCGGCACCGAGGCGCGCGTGGCGGTCTGGCGCCAGGACGCCACCGACGAGGTGGCCAACAACGTCAGCTCCGGCACCACCGTGGGCCTGGGCCAGACCCGGCGCCAGGGCGTGGACCTGCAACTGAGCACGCAACTGGGCGAGCACTGGACGCTGTCGGTGTCGCAGGCGCTGCAGGAGGCCAAGGTGGTCAGCGCCTACAACGCCTCGGGCGAATCGCTGCGCGGTCGCGAGGTGTTCTCGGTGCCGCGCTACATCAGCAACGCCGGCGTCGACTACCGGCCCGATGCGCGCTGGACCTTGGGCGTGCAGGCGCGCGCGCAAGGCGACTACTACATCGACGAGCGCAATGCGCAGGGCAAGTACGGCGGCTTCCGCGTGGTCGATGCCAGCGTGCGCTATCAGCTCGGTCCGCGCACCAGCCTCGACCTGCAGGTCAAGAACCTCACCGACGCTCGCTACGCCTACGTCTGGTACGACAGCTTCTTCTGGGGTGGCAACAATCAGGCGATGTTCTCGCCAGCGCCCGGGCGTTCTGCCTATCTCGGGTTCGAACTGCGGCTGTAGGGCACCTCGCATCACCTGCATCCGCCACAGCGTGCTGCGCAGGCGCGGCTTCAACCGCGACGGGCTTCACGGGAAAGCCCCTGTCGCGGCTGAAGCCGCTCCTTGTATCTGGACATGTCCCCGGCGAGATGAGAGGTGCCCTGTCACGGTGTTGCCTGGCCAAGGACGACCGTAAGTGGCCGGACG
Organism: Xanthomonas sp. SHU 166; assembly: GCF_000364685.1. Lineage (NCBI taxonomy): Bacteria > Pseudomonadati > Pseudomonadota > Gammaproteobacteria > Lysobacterales > Lysobacteraceae > Xanthomonas > Xanthomonas sp. SHU 166. Next base: position 3,339 of record NZ_AQOJ01000198.1, on the reverse strand, counting down.
CGGCGTCCGCCGCGCTGTGGTACGGTTCCAGGCGTCGCCAGCCTTCGCGCAAGCCTCCCGCTCGTTCACAGGAGTGCTTTGCGATGACCTCTCCCGCTTCGCTCGACCACCGCGTCTTCCGCTTCCGGGAGACATCGCCATGACCGACTTCGTCACCGATGCGGCGCAGCTGCAGGACTGCGTGGGCCGCCTGCCCGGTCCGCGCGACCTGAAGGTGATCGACCACCTGGACGCGCATGCGCTGCGCTGGCTGGCCGCCAGCCCCTTGCTGTTCGCCGGCGTCGCCGGCCAGCGCCTGGCATTGAGTGCGGGCAGCGGTGCACCCGGCTTCGCGCGCGGCGATACGCCGCATTTGCTGTCGATCCCGCTGCAGGCACTGGACACGGCCCACGCGCACGTCGGCGCCGGCTTCGGTTCGCTGTTCCTGGTGCCCGGATTAGGCGAAACCCTGCGGGTCAATGGCCGCATCGCCGGCGACGACGGCACGCGCGTGTTCGTTGCCGTCGAGGAATGCTATCTGCACTGCGCCAAGGCCCTGCTGCGCGCCGACTGGTGGCACGCGGGGGCACAGGCCGACGCCACGCCGCCGGAGACGCCGGAGACGCCGGAAGGTTTGCTCGCCAGTTGCCGGCTGCTGATCCTGGCCACCGCCGATGCCGAGGGCCGCGTCGATGTCAGTCCGCGCGGCGATCGCGCCGGGGCCTTGCTGCAAGCCCACCGCGACGCCTGGTGGTTCGCCGACCGGCCGGGCAATCGCCGCGTCGACAGCCTGGGCAACCTGCTGGCGCGGCCGCAGCTCGCGCTGCTGGCGCTGCGCCCCGGCAGCGCACGCTGCGTGCGCATCGAAGGGCTCGCCCGCCCCAGCACCGACGAGGCGATCCGCAACGCGCTCGCCGTCGATGGACGCGTTCCGCATCTGGCGGTGCGGGTGCTGCCGGCGCTCCTCGAAGAGACGCACAGCCGCGCGCTCGGTCGTTTCGACCGTTGTCCGCCCTCCGCCATCGCACACGACCTGGACCCGCCGGCGATCTTCCGCGACCACGTCCGGCTCAGCGGCGCGCGCGGCGCCCAGGCCACGCTGATGCGCGCGGCGGTCTCGGTGCCCGGCGTGGTGCGCAAAGGACTGCAGGCCGACTACAAAAAGAACATGTACTGAGCAGCCAACCCGCCGGCTCATCCGGCGGCGTCGGTCACGCCGGGCACGCTGAGGTGATGCACGGCATAGCGGTGTGCGGCGGCGTGTTCCGGCGGCAGATCGCGCCACAGGTGAAAACGCAGCCGCGTCCATCCCTGCGGTTCGTAGCCGCACACCGTGGCCAGCACGCGTTCGTCAGGCACCTCCATGTCGTCGGTGTCGCTTCCGCAGGGAGGCGATGGCGCCGGAAGCGCGCGGGTGGCGTAGCGCGCCGAGCGCAGCGCCGCGGACGTCCACGCCGTGGCGACCATCCACGCCTGCACGGTCGGGCGTCCGAAGGCCTCGCACAGCGCGGCGAACGCGGGGCCGGCGAGGAACGCGTGCATCGCCGCCGCATCGCGCCACAGATAGAACGGCGCATACAGGTTCTGCCGGCCGGGCAGCAGCGGATCGCTGCGATCGGCGACCAGGTAGGCCTTGAACTGCAACCCCGGCAGCGTGTCGAGCAACGGCCCCTTGTCGGCGATGCGGCGGCGGATGACGGCCATGTCGTAGTCCGCCGGCAACGCGATGCTGTATTGCATGGCGATCATGCCGGCACTCCGCGGGCCGTGATGCCGGCGCGGCCGCCGCCGAACGACCAGTCCTGCGCCGCGGTGGTGACGATGGTGACCATCACGTCCTCCGGGGCGATCCCCGGCGCGATCGCCAGCAATTCGACCAGGCGCCGGTAGAACGCCTGCTTGCAGGCGTCGCTGCGTTCGCGGCCGGCGGTGATGGCGATGAGCACGAAGCCATCCGAGCGCGGCCCGCCCAAGTAGTGACGGTCGAACACCAGTTCGTCCGGGTCGTGCTGATGGATGACCTGGAAGCAGTCGCCGGCCGGCACCTCGAAGGCGTCGTGCATGGCCTGGTAAAGGCTGGCCGACAGCGCGCGCAGGTAGGCGGGCGCGTGGCCGCGCAGCAGCGAAATGCGGGCGTACGGCATCAGCGCGGCTCCGTCATGGCCGGCCGCGCCGCGGCAGCGGTGCGCAGCAACGGCAGCGCGGACGCCGCACACGGCCAGCCGGCGTAGAACGCCAGGTGGGTGATGGCCTCGGCCAGGGTGTCGCGGTCCAGACCGTTGTCCAGTGCGCGCGCCAGGTGCAGCGGCAACTGCTCCAGTCGCGACAGGGCTACCAGTGCCGCCACCGTGACCAGGCTGCGCTCGCGCGGCGACAGCCCCGGGCGCTGCCACACCTCGGCGAACAGCACCTCGTCGGTGAGGCGGGCGAAGGCCGGCGCGATGTCGCCGAACGCGGCCTGCGGGGAAGGAAACGGCGTGGATGGGTCGGACATCGGAACGTCTCGCAGGGGGAACGGGCACAGCCTAGTCGCGCACAACCTTTCGAAAAATCGGAAAATATCGAAACGACCGTCCGGAAAATCAGGATCGAACGATGCGCCCCATCACCTTCGACCTCGACGCGCTGCGCAGCTTCGTCGGCGGCGTGGAGTTGGGCAGCTTCGCCAAGGCGGCCGAGCGCCGCGGGCGCTCCACCTCGGCGATCAGCGCACAGCTGAAGAAGCTGGAGGAGCAGGCCGGGCAGCCGGTGCTGCGCCGCCAGGGCCGCGGCCTGGCCCTGACCGAGGCCGGCGAAGCCTTGCTGGGCTACGCGCGGCGGCTGCTCGAGCTCAACGATGAAGCGGTCGTGGCCCTGCAGGACACGGCGCTGCAGGGCTGGGTGCGGCTGGGGCTGCAGGAGGACTTCGGCGAGCACATGCTGCCGGACGTGCTCGGGCGTTTCGCCCGCGCCCACCCGCAGGTGCGGATCGAAGCGCGCATCGCCCGTCATCAGGAACTGCTGGCGCGGGTGGAGGCCGGGCACCTGGATCTGGCCCTGGCCTGGGACTCCGGCGCAGCCTCGGCGCATCGGCAGGCGCAAGCGGCGTGGCCGCTGCGCTGGATCGCCGCAGGCGACCGCAGCGCGCCGGACGTGGCCGACTGGAGCGGCGCGGCGCCATTGCCATTGGTGATGCTGGAAGCCCCCTGCCTGCTGCGCACGGCCGCGACCACCGCCCTGGACCGCGCCGGCATCCCATGGCGCATCGCCTTCACCAGCGCCAGCCTCGGCGGCGTATGGGCGGCGGTCCGCGCCGGATTGGGCATCACCCTGCGCACCCCGGCCGGGGTGCCGGCCGGACTGGCCTTGCTGGCGCCCGGC
>NZ_AQOJ01000197.1:0-5663 GCF_000364685.1 Xanthomonas sp. SHU 166 | reverse complement strand
TGCCGCCGGCCTGGACCGCGGCGCTGCCGGCAGGGCTGCCGCTGCAGTGGCGCGACGACCTCCCCGCACAGGTGCACGGGCGCGCGCAGGCCAAACGCCTGCTGTTGAACAAGCGCCTGCTGCGCGACTGGATGGCGGCAGAGGATCCCGACACCGATCCTGCCGTCGATCCGGCACGGCGGCCGGCGCTGACCGCCTTGCTGCACGAACTGGCGCATTTCTACGACCGCGCCACGGCCGGGCATCTGTCCTCCGATCCGCGCTTGCTGGATCTGGCCGGCTGGCAGGTCAGCCCGATGCGCCTGGGCCTGCGCCGCGGCCAGAACCGGTTCACCGAGCGCAGCCCGGATCGCTACGAATTGCAGTCGCCGGCCGAGTTCGTGGCGGTGAATCTCGAGCACTTCCTGCTCGATCCGGACTACGCCTGCCGGCGGCCGGCGCTGGCCCGCTACTTCGCCGCACGCCTGGCATGGACGCCACCGGCGAGCGCATGCGCGCCCGGCCAGGTGTTCGTGCAGGACCCGCTGGCCGACGCGGCCGCCTTGCTGCAGGTGGACCCGGCGCGGATCTACGCGGTGGACTACCTGCTGGCCGAAGGCAATGCGCAGCCGATGAGCCACTGGGGCCACAGCATGCTGCGCCTGGTGATCTGCGCGCCGGGGCGGCCGCTGGGCCCGGCATGCCGGCTGGACCTGGCCGAGCACCGGGTGCTGTCGTTCCGCGCCTTCGTCGACGACGTGCAGATTTCCAACCTGCGCGGGCTCACCGGCTCCTACCCGTCGCGACTGTTCGTGCTGCCGCTGCGCCAGGTGGTGGACGACTACACCCAGGTGCAGTTGCGCGGCCTGCAGTCGCTGCCGTTGCGGCTGTCGCGCGAAGAGATCGCCGCGCTGCTGGAGCGTGCCGCGCAACTGCACTGGAGCTACGACGGCCGCTATTACTTCCTGAGCAACAACTGCGCGGTGGAGACCTATGCCTTGCTGCACGACGGCGTGCCGCGGCTGGCGGCCGCGCATCTGTCCGGGATCAGCCCGACCGGCCTGCGCCGGCGCCTGGTACGGGCCGGCATCGCCGATGCGTCGGTGTTCGACGACGCCGACGCGGCGGTGCGCGATGGCTACTTCTTCCCGGCGGCGAGCGCGCATTTTGCGCAGATGTTCGCGGTGGCGCGCGGCTCCTTGGCGCTGCCGGCCCGCAATGCCGACGCGTGGCTGGATCTGCCGGCCGCGCAGCGCGCGCCGTGGCTTGAGCGTGGCGACCTGCGTGCCAGTGCCGCCTTGCTGGTGCTGGAGAACGCCGCCCGCCGCCGCGCCGAACAGCGCGGCCGCGATGCGTTGAAGCGGCGCTATCTGGGCAAGCCGCAGCCGACTGCGGTGGCCGGTGCGGGCGAGGGCGATGCGGGTGCCGACACGCGTGACGCCGCCAGCGCTGTGCGTGCCGTGCTGGCCGAGCAGGGGCTACTGAGCCAACCGGCGAACCTGCTGCGGGGGCAGCCGGGCTATGGCCTGCCGCAGGCGCAGGAACGCGCTTGGCTGCAGGTGCAGGGACAGGCACGGATCGCGGCGCTGCACGACGACGGCGCCGCGCTGCAGACGCGCCTGCGCGGGTTGCTGCCGGCGCCGCTGCAGGCGGACCTGGCGCAGATCGATGCCAACCTGGCGACGCTGGGCGCACGCCTGCGCACGCTCAATCGCGAAGCCGGTGGACTGCAGTTGGAGTCGCCGTCGCTGTTGCGGCAGCGTGGTGGGCAGCCGTAGCGCAGCGTGCGGGCTTGCGATGCGAGGCGATCGAAGGGAACTGGATCGCGCGTGCGGTTGACGGCGGCGCGGTCGCGGCGTGAGTCCGCAGCACCTGTGCGTCGCAGGCGCAGCCGTGTTCGCATGAAGGAAGACTGATAGCTCCATGGGTCGGGACGGAAGTCCCTCCCACAGAAACGCGGCGCAGCTTCCAACCCATTTATGTAGGGGCGGCTTCAGCCGCGACGAGCGAAGACGCGAAGCAGGCCGATGTCGATGGCCGTCAGGGCTGACGCCGATGCCCGCAAGGGCGCCACCTTGCCGGCCGGCAAGCCGTCATCATGGCAACTCGAGACCGACATCCTCGCCGTAGCGGCGCAGCCAGGCGTCGCGCGGCGGGTCCTGGCGGTATTGCGTACGCAACTTCGCCCAGGCCTGTTCGTTGCCGTCGCAGTACTTGGCTATCGCCTGCTCCAGTTCGCGCCGCCGCGCCTTGTCGTAGGGCTCCTCGCCGGCGAAATGGTTACAGGTGTCCTGGCGGGCGACGAAGGCGCGGATCGGCTCGGGCAGCGTGCAGAAACCGTCGTGGTGCTCGGGATCGACCGCGTCGGGAATCGTGCACGCGGGCTTGGGGGCGGCCGCCGTGGCCGGCGTCGCCGGCGCGGCGAGCGCCAGCACCGGCAAGACCAGCAGCAGGCCGAGGCAGGCGGGCCGCGGCGCATGCGCGGCGCTGCCTGTGCGGGAGACGTGGGTGACACGGCGCCCGCGCATGGGCTCAGTCGGCGCGGCCGGCGAATTCGCCGGTGGTGGTGTTGACCAGCACGCGCTCGCCGTTGCCGATGTACTCCGGCACCATGATCTCGATGCCGGTGTTGAGCTTGGCCGGCTTCGGGCGCTTGGTGGCGGTGCCGCCCTTGAGCTCCGGCGGGGTCTCGATCACTTCCAGGGTCACGCTCTGCGGCAACTGGATCGCCACCGGCTGGTCGTCGATGACCTGCACGTAGATGCCGCTGAGGCCGTCGGTGATGTAACCCGCATCGGTGCCGATCGCATCGGCGTCCAGGGTGTAGGGGGTGTAGTCCTCGTCGTCGAGGAACACGAAGGCCTCGCCGTCCTTGTACGAGAAGGTGGACTGGCGGCGCATCAGCTCGACTTCGCGCAGGTCGTCGTCGCCGTCGAAGCTGGCATCGAGCTTGTTGCCGCCCGGCACGCTGTACATCACGAAGCGGAAGCGGACGTTGCCGCCGCGGCCCTGCGGCGAGCTGCGCTCGATGTCGCGGATCTGGTACACGCCGTTGTTGTACTCGACGACGTTGCCTTTCTTGATTTCGTTGGCTTTCATGAGGGCTGGGAATTGGGAATGGGGAATAGGGAATCGAAACAGGGTCAAGCAGGCGGAGAGGATCAGCGGAAGGGAAACGCCGTTGCGATTCCCCATTCCCCATTCTCCATTCCCCGCTACTTAGGCGCCAACCGCACAGCGCCGTCGAGGCGGATGGTTTCGCCGTTGAGGTAGCGGTTGCGCAGCAGGAACATCACCGTGTCGGCGAATTCGTCCGGGCGGCCGAGACGCGAAGGATACGGGATCGCCGCGGCCAGCGACTGCTGCACGGCCTCGGGCATGCCGTCGACCATCGGGGTCCAGAAGATGCCCGGGGCGATGGTGTTGACGCGGATGCCGAAGCGCGCCAGTTCGCGGGCCATCGGCAGGGTCATCGCCACCACGCCGCCCTTGGACGCGGCGTAGGCGGCCTGGCCGATCTGGCCCTCGTAGGCGGCGACGCTGGCGGTGTTGACGATGACGCCGCGCTCGCCGTCCTCGCCCGGGGCGTTGTGCTGCATCAGGTCGGCGGCGGCCTTGGCGACGTTGAAGCTGCCGACCAGGTTGACCATCACCGTGCCCTGGAAGGTGGCCAGCGGCATCGGCGCTTCCTTGCCGAGCACGCGGCCGGCGCCGAGGATGCCGGCGCAGTTGACCGCGGCATTGAGGCCGCCGAGGAAATCGCGTGCCGCCGCCAGCTGCGCCGCCACCTGGGCCTCGTCGCTGACGTCGGTGCGCAGGTAGCAGGCCCGCTCCGCACCCAGCGCGGCGACCGCGGCCGCGCCCTTGTCGTCGTTCAGGTCGAACAGCGCGACCTTGCCGCCTTCGGCGACGATGCGCTGCGCCACCGCTAGGCCGAGACCGGACACGCCGCCGGTGACCACCGCTTTCAGATCGGCAAGCTGCATGGATGTTCCCTCCCAGGAAAACGCCCAGTTTAGAGGCTGCCGCCCCATCGCGGCGAGACGCAACGACCGGCCGCTGTGGGCGAGCCGGTCGCCGGGTGCGCAGCTGTCGCGGCTCAGCCCTCGGCGGCCAGCGCCTGGCCGACCTTGCTGCCGGTCGGCCGACCCAGTTTCTGCGCCAGCCAGCGGCCGGTCGCGGCCAGCGCGGGCAGGTCGATGCCGGTCTCCACGCCATTGCCGTGCAGCAGGTAGACCACGTCCTCGCTGGCCACGTTGCCGCTGGCACCCTTGGCATATGGGCAGCCGCCGGCGCCGGACACCGCGGCATCGACCACGCGCACGCCTTCTTCCAGGCAGGCGGCGATGTTGGCCAGGGCCTGGCCGTAGGTGTCGTGGAAGTGCACTGCCAATGCGTCCATCGGCACCACGGCGGCGACCGCGCGCAGCATCGCCCGCGCCTTGCCCGGCGTGCCCACGCCGATGGTGTCGCCCAGCGAGATCTCGTAGCAGCCCATCGCATGCAGCCGCTGCGCCACCCGCACCACGTCGGCCAGGGGGACGTCGCCCTGATAGGGACAGCCGAGCACCGTGGACACGTAGCCTCGGACCTTGACCCCGTCCGCCGCCGCGCGCTCCAGCACCGGCGCGAAGCGCGCCAGCGATTCGTCGATGCCGGCATTGGTATTGGTGCGGTTGAAGGTCTCCGAGGCGGCGGTGAACACGGCCACCTCGCGCACGCCGACCGCGGCCGCGCGTTCGTAGCCCTGCAGGTTCGGCACCAGCACCGGATAGTCCACGCCCGGCACCTGCGCGATGCCGGCGTAGACCTCGGCCGCGTCGGCCAGCTGCGGGACCCATTTCGGGCTGACGAAGCTGGTCGCCTCGATGCTGCGCAGGCCGGTGCGCCCCAGTCGCGCGATCAGCTCGATCTTGTCTTCCGTGGCGACCCAGGCCTTCTCGTTCTGCAGGCCGTCGCGCGGGCCGACTTCGACGATGCGCACGCGGTCGCTCATTCGCGGAATTCCTGCGCGGTTGGCCGGGCGCTGCGCACGAAGCGGGAAGCAACGAGGATCATCGGAATTCCTGAGAGAGGGAGGCGGTGAAGCAGCGGCAGGCATGGCTGGCGCCAGGTACGCTGGCGCAACGCGGTAGCGCGGATCAGGCCGACGCCGGGCGGTGGCAGACCGCTTCGATGTTGTGGCCGTCCGGATCCAGCAGGAACGCGCCGTAATAGTCCGGGTGGTAGTGCGGACGCAGGCCCGGCGCGCCGTGGTCGCGGCCGCCGGCGGCCAGGCCGGCACGATGGAACGCGTCCACCTGCGCGCGGCTGGCGGCGACGAAGGCCACGTGCACGCCATTGTCGCCGGCGTCGCGGCCGCCATCGGCGATCCAGAAGCTGGGCTTGCCGTCGCGACCGAAACCGACATGGCGCTGGCCGCCGCTTTCCTCGGCGCTCACCTGCATCACCACGTCCAGCTCCAGCGCGGCCAGGGCGGCGCGGTAGAAGGCCAGGCTGCGGTCGAGGTCGCTGCAGCGCAGGCCGAGATGGTCGAGCGGGTTCATGGGCTGGCCCTCCAGGCCGGTTCGCGTTTCTCCAGGAACGCATTCAGTCCTTCCTGGCCCTCGGCCGAGACCCGCAATTGCGCGATCAGCGCCGCGTTGGCCTGGTCCAGCGCATCGCGCTCGCCGCCGGCGGCGACC
>NZ_AQOJ01000196.1:0-806 GCF_000364685.1 Xanthomonas sp. SHU 166 | reverse complement strand
CAGATACAAGGAGCGGCTTCAGCCGCGACGGGCCGTCCCGATCGCGCCCCGTCGCGCGGCCGAAGGGCGCCCCGACACATCGCTCCCCCCATCGGGATGAGAGACCGGGGACATCGTTCCCTCGGCCAAGCGGCCGGGTCGGGCGCCGCACAGCGTCCGCCATCGCGGCGACGCCGCAGCGCCACCGCCACCGCCACCGCCACGCCGCGCTCACGCACTCTGTACTCACCGGTACAAATAATGCGCCGGCTGGCGTACGCTACCGTTTGGTGGCGGCGCCGTTCCGACCCGGCGACGTTCTTCCTCTCCCCAGGAATCAGCGACTTGAGCAACCACGACCCAGACTCCTCACAGGCGCCGCGGCAGGCCGCCGCGCGCGATGCCCACGCCGGCCAGGGCCAGTCCGGCTCGCCCCGGGACGACAAGGGCCATGACGACGACGGCAAGTCCGACACGCCGTCGCCGCTGAAGAACCCCAAGGTCAAATGGACCCTGCTGCTGATCGGCCTGCTGGTGGTGATCGGCCTGGTGGTGTGGCTGATCTATTACCTCACCACCGGCCGCTACCTGCAGGAGACCAACAACGCCTATCTGCAGGCCGATACGGTGGCGGTGGCGCCGCGGGTCAACGGCTACGTGACCGCGGTGTATGTGCGCGACAACCAGACGGTGACCGCCGGGCAGCCGCTGCTGGAGATCGACCCGCGCACCTACCGCGCCACTCTGGAGCAGGCGCAGGCCGCCATCGCGGTGCGCCAGGCCGACATCGCCGCTGCCGAGGCCGGGCTGCAGGCGCAGCGCGCCAG
>NZ_AQOJ01000195.1:0-1001 GCF_000364685.1 Xanthomonas sp. SHU 166 | reverse complement strand
GCTTAGCCCTGGAGCAGGCTCAGCACGCTCTGCGGCGCCTGCTTGGCCTGAGCCAGCATGGCGGTGCCGGCCTGCTGCAGGATCTGCGTGCGGGTCAGCTCGGCGGTTTCCTTGGCGTAGTCGGTGTCGCGGATGCGGCTGCGCGAGGCCGACAGGTTCTCCGAGGTGGAGCTCAGGTTGGCGATGGTGGAGGTGAAGCGGTTCTGGATCGCGCCCATGTCCGCACGCGAGGAGTTCACCGAGGTCAGCGCGTTGTCGATGATGCTCAGCGCCTTCTGCGCGCCCTGGAAGGTCGAGATGTCCACGTCCTTCAGGAAGTTGGTGGTGCCCGCGGCGGCAGTGGCAGTGGCGGCGATGCCGCTCTGGTCGAAGGTGATGCCGGTGGCGCCGGTGGCCGAGCCCGCGGTGAACGAGAAGTCCTGGCCGCCCTTGACCGATTCCAGCTTCAGCTTGTTGCTGCTGTCCAGCGAGGCGTACACGCCGGTCTGGGCCAGCTTGTCGTTGATCGCCGAGGCGATCTTCTTGGCCACATCGGTGTCCACGTCGCCGACGGCCACCGAGACCGAGGCGATGCTGACGCCGTTGACGGACATGCCGGAGAAGCTGCCGCTGGCGGTGGCGGTACCCGAGGCCAGGGCGTTGGTGGTGGTCTGGGTGGCGGCGAAGCCGGCCTTGCCCAGCGAGGCGGCGCTGGCGTTGACGATGCTGTTGATGCCGATGGTCTGGCCGGCGTCGGCGCCGACCTGGAACAGCGCGCCGGAGAACGAGCCGTCCAGCAGCTTGGTGCCGTTGAAGTTGGTCTGGCTGGAGACGCGGTCGATTTCCGAGGCCAGCTGCTTGACTTCCGAGTTCAGCGCGCCACGGTCGGTGGTGGAGTTGGTGGCGTTGGCCGACTGCACCGCCAGTTCGCGGATACGCTGCAGGTTGTTGCCGATTTCGACCATCGCGCCTTCGGCGGTCTGCGCCAGCGAGATGCCGTCGTTGGCGTTGCGCGAGGCCAC
>NZ_AQOJ01000194.1:0-4651 GCF_000364685.1 Xanthomonas sp. SHU 166 | reverse complement strand
ACAGCGCCAGCGCCGCCGCCGCCTCGCCCGGCTGGCCGGTCACCCAGACCTCGTCGCCCGGCTGCGCGGCATCGCGGCGCAGCGCCATCGTCGCCGGCACGCTGCCGATTGCCGTGACCGACAAGGCCAGCGGCCCGCGCGTGGTGTCGCCGCCGGCCAGGCCGATGCCGTGCGCATCGGCCAGCGCGAAGAAGCCCTCGGCGAACGCATCGACCCAGGCCATGTCGACCTGCGGCAGCGACAGCGACAGCGTGCACCAGCGTGGCTGCGCGCCCATCGCCGCCAGGTCGGACAGATTCACCGCCAGCGTCTTCCAGCCGATGTCGACGGCCGCGGTCTCGGCCGGGAAATGCACCCCGGCGTTGAGCGTATCGGTGGTGATCGCCAGCAACTCCCCCGGCGGCGGCAGCAGCAAGGCCGCATCGTCACCGATGCCCAGCGGCAGGTCGTCCCGCGCCCGACTGCGTGCGCGCAGGCGCTCGATCAGATCGAATTCGGGCATTGGGGGCTGGGAATCGGGAATGGGGAGTCGGGAATGGTTAGAAGCAGGAGCGAAAGCCGGAACGTCGGCGATCTCGAAGGAGAACGGCATCTGCTTTTGCCATTCCCCATTCCCTTTTCCCCATTCCCAGCCCCTCAGCCCCCCGACTCCACCGCGCGCCATTCCAGCGCGGCGCGGTCCAGGACGCCGTTGACGTAGGTGTGGCCGTGTTCGGAGCCGAAGCGCTTGGCGGTCTCGATCGCTTCGTTGATCACCACGCGGTACGGCACGTCCATGCGGTGCAGCAGTTCGTAGGCGGCCAGGCGCAGTACCGCGCGTTCGATCGCGTCCACTTCCTCGACCGTGCGGTCCAGGTAGCCGACCAGCGCTGCGTCCAGTTCGGCGCGGTGCTTGAGCACGCCTTCGACCAGGTTCTCGAAGTACACCAGGTCGGCGATCTCGTGCGCCTGCTCGTGCGCGAATTGCGCGATCACGTGCTGGGCGTTGCCGCCGGAGATCTGCCAGGCGTAGATCGCCTGCAGCGCACGCCGGCGCGCGCGCGAACGCAGGACCGGATCCACGCCGTCGCGGCGTGGGTGGTGCTTGTGGCCAGCGGGTTTGTTCACGGCAGCAGCTCCAGCAGGTTGACCATCTCCAGCGCGCTCAGCGCCGCTTCCTCGCCCTTGTTGCCATGGCTGCCGCCGGCGCGCGCCTCGGCGTCCTCGACCTGCTCCACGGCGAGCACACCGTTGAGCACCGGGATGCGGAAGTCCAGCGACACCCGCAGCAGGCCCTCGGCGCAGCCGTCGGCGACGTGTTCGTAGTGGCGGGTGTCGCCGCGGATCACGCAACCCAGCGCGATGATCGCGGCATGCTTGCCGGCCGCGGCCAGGCGGGCGGCGACCAGCGGCAGTTCCCACGCGCCCGGCACCCGGATCACGTCCACCGCGTCGTCGGCAATGCCGTTGCCGGCCAGGCTCTGCCGCGCACCGGCGACCAGCACGTCGGTGATACGGGCGTTCCAGCGGCTGGCGATGATCGCGAAACGCGCCGACTCGGGAGTGCGGAGGTCGCCTTCGTAGTGGGACATGGCGGTGGCAGCTTGAGGGGGTGGGAGAGTTTAACAGCCGGGACCCGGGACCCGGGGTCCGGGAGAAGCAAACGAGGTCGCGCGCGGGGATCAGGCTTTTCCGGGTCCCGGGTCCCGATTCCCGATTCCCGGCTCCACATGCTCCACCACCTCCAGCCCGAACCCGGCCAGGCCGATCTGCCGGCGCGGCGTGCCGAGCACGCGCAGCTTGCCCAGGCCCAGGTCGGCCAGGATCTGGCTGCCGGCGCCGTTGCGCCGCCACTGCCCCACGTCCTTGCCGTGCGCCGCCTCCGGCTGCGCGCGCAGCCGCGCCAGCAAGGCCTCGCTGTCGCGCGGCGCCGACAGCACCACCATCACCCCGCGCTCGGCGGCGGCGATCGCGCGCAAGGCGTCGCTGGCGGCCACGCCGAAGTCGTCGCGGCGCCAGTGCAGCAGGTCGGCCAGCGGGTTCTCCACCTGCACCCGCACCAGGGTCGGGGTGTCGGCGTCCGGGGTGCCGCGAACCAGGGCGAAGTGCAGATCGTGGGCGATGCGGTCGCGGTAGGTGACCAGGGTGAAGCCGCCGAACTCGGTCTCGATCGGCCGCTCGTCGATACGTTCGACGGTGTGCTCGGTGGCAAGGCGGTAGGCGATCAGGTCGGCGATCGAGCCCATCTTCAGCCCGTGGGTGCGGGCGAACGCTTCCAGCTGCGGACGCCGCGCCATGCTGCCGTCGGGATTGAGCACTTCCACCAGCACGCCGGCCGGCTCCAGCCCCGCCAGCATCGGCAGGTCGCTGGCGGCCTCGGTGTGGCCGGCACGGGTCAGCACCCCGCCCGGCTGGGCGATCAGCGGGAAGATGTGGCCGGGCTGGCTGAGGTCGTGCGGCTTGGCGTCCGGCTTGACCGCGGTGCGCACGGTGTGGGCGCGGTCGTAGGCGGAGATGCCGGTGGTGACGCCCTCGGCGGCCTCGATGCTGACGGTAAAGTTGGTATGGAACTGCGCGGTATTGCGCTGGACCATCGGCGCCAGGCCCAGCTGCGCGCAGCGCTCGCGGGTCAGCGACAGGCACACCAGGCCGCGCGCGTGGGTGACCATGAAATTGATGTCCGAGGGCTTGACCAGTTCGGCGGCCATGATCAGGTCGCCCTCGTTCTCGCGGTCCTCGTCGTCGACGATGACCACCATGCGGCCGGCGCGGAGTTCTTCCAGCAGCTCGGGGACGGAGGCGAAATTCAGGCTCGGGGTAACGGAAGGCGACATGCGGGGACTCGCGGAAAGACGGAAGGTGCCGCGCGTGCCGCAGGCATCGGCGCAGCGTGGCGGAGAGGCAGAAGGCCGGACGCGGCCAGGATCAGTCCTGGCGGCCCTGCAACAGGCGTTCGACGTAGCGCGCGACCAGGTCGATCTCCAGGTTCACCGCCGCGCCGACGGCGGTCTGCGCGAACGCGGTGTGCGCGACGGTGTGCGGAATCAGCGCGACCTCAAAGCCTTCGGCGTCGACTTCATTGACGGTGAGGCTGACCCCGTCCACGCAGATCGAGCCCTTCTTGGCGATGTAGCGCAGCAGCGACGCCGGCGCGGCGAAACGCCAGCGCTGCGCGCGCGCATCGTCGTGAATCGACAGCACCTCGCCGAGGCCGTCGACATGGCCGCTGACCAGGTGCCCGCCGAGGCGGTCGCTGGGGCGCATCGCCCGCTCCAGGTTCAGTATCGCGCCCTCGGCCAGGCGGCCAAGCGTGGTCAGCGCCAGGGTCTCGGTGGAGGCGTCGGCCTGGAACGAGGCCGCGTCGAAGGCGACCACGGTCAGGCACACGCCGTTGACCGCGATGCTCTCGCCCAGGCGCACGTCGGCGAACGGCAGGCTGCCGGTGGCGAAGGTGAAGCGGAGATCGCCGCCCTGCGGCTGGCGTGCGGCGAGATGGCCGACGCCTTCGATGATTCCGGTGAACATAGCTACGTTTCTCGCAATGGGGTGAGCGAAAAACGCCACAAGGCAAACAGGCACGCGCACAGCCGCAAGGCTGCGCGAAGGCCGTCTTCTTTCATCCGGACTATACCGTCGGCCCCGGCATCGCACCGGATCTGCTGACCTTCCCGATTCGGCGCGTCGCGCCTGCGCCGGGAAGCGCTCGCGGGCTCGTGCGCGAACGCACCTACCGCCGGTGGGGAATCGCACCCCGCCCTGAAGACGTTTGTGGTCGCCGGCGAACCGGCTCGGGCATTCTAGCAGGCGCGGCCGCAGCGGCCGCCCGGTACAGCGCGCCACCGGTGGGACAAAGCGTCGCGGTGCGCACGGCAACCTTGCGCGCGGCGACGCGCATCACCGGCGATCGCTCAGGGCGAGGCCGCCCCCGCGCTGGCGGCGATCGCCGGCCGCAGCAGCAGGCGCAGGTCGTCGCCGAGCTGGCGCACGTCCTGCAATTGCAGCGGTACGCGCTGCGCCATGGTCTCGATGCCGAGCCCGGCCAGCAGCGGACGCGCGGTATCGCCCAATAGGAGCGGCGCCATGTACACCAGCACCTCGTCGACCAGGCCGGCGCGCAGCAGTGCACCGCTCAGCGTCGCCCCGGCCTCGACCTGGACCTCGTTGATGCCGCGCTCGCCGAGCAGGCGCAGCGCCGCGTGCAGGTCGCAGCGGCCGTCGTGCAGCGGCACCGCGGCGAACGCGGCATGATCCAGCGCCGGCGGCACGCAGTCCGGCGCATGCACGTACAGGGTCGGCGCACTGCCGTCGCGGACCTTGGCCTGCGCCAGGCTGCGCAGTTGCGCGTCCAGCACCACGCGCAGCGGCGGCTCCACTTCGGTCGCCGCATCCAGGCGCACGGTCAGTGCCGGGTCGTCGGCCAGCACGGTGCCGGCGCCGGTAAGGATGGCGCCGGCGCGGGCGCGCCAGTGCTGCACGTCCTGGCGCGCCGCCGGTCCTGTGATCCATTTCGACTCGCCGCTGGCCAGCGCGGTGCGCCCGTCCAGGCTGGCGCCGAGCTTGATCCGCAACCACGGCCGGCCGCGCTCCACCCGCGACAGGAAGCCGCGATTGAGCGCGCGCGCCTGCGTGTCCATCAGGCCCGCCTGCACCGCGATGCCAGCCTCTCGCAGCA
>NZ_AQOJ01000193.1:0-3308 GCF_000364685.1 Xanthomonas sp. SHU 166 | reverse complement strand
CCGCCGCCGTTGACCTGCGGGAACGGGTCGGCCATCGCCGCCACCACCCGCGCCACCCCGGCCTCGATCAGCGCCAGCGCACACGGCGGGGTGCGGCCGTAGTGCGCGCACGGCTCCAGGGTCACGTAGGCGGTGGCGCCACGGGCGCGTTCGCCGGCGGCGCGCAGCGCGAACACCTCCGCGTGCGGCCCGCCGGCGCGCTGGTGGAATCCCTCGCCCACCACGACACCGTCGCGCACGATCACGCAGCCGACCATCGGGTTGGGTCGTGTGGTGTAGGCGCCGCGTTCGGCCAGGCGCAGGGCCTGCGCCATCCAGCGATGGTCGTCGGCGGAGAAGCCGGGCACGGCGTCGGCGCTCATGTAGATGCAGATGCGGCGCTAGCGTCGCGGCGCATCACCACGATCTGCAGCAGCCCCAGCGGCAGGTCGGCATGGCGCTGCCAGCCCAGGCGCTCGTAGAACGGCACCAGCACCGGCTCGCAGTACAGGTACAGCCACTGCACGCCGAAGCGCGCGGCGGCCTGCACGCAGTGCGCGACCAGGGCGGCGCCGACGCCGGCACCGCGTGCCTGCGGCCGCACGTACAGCGTCGCCAGCCACGGCGAAAACTGGCGGATGCGCGCGTCGTCGTTCTGCAGCAGGCTCACCGACCCCAGCCAGTCCTCGCCGTCCAGGGCGATCCAGCTGGTGGGGATGCGGCGTTCGTCGCGGTGGCTGCGCAGGTCGGCCTCGGCCTCCACCACGTTCCACTCCGGCAGCAGCGGGCCGAACGCCTGCAGATGCTCCTGCGCCAGCGCGGGAATGTGCTGCGCGGCCTCGGCCAGACAGACGATGCGCATGCGCTCAGCGCTTGCCGGTCTTGTCGCCCGGCTTGGCCGCGCGCACCAGGTCCAGCAGCGGCAACTGCTCGCTGCCCACCGGCAACTCGCGCTCGAGCTTCTCGATCTCCTCGCGGAAATCGGCCACGTCCTGGAAGCTGCGGTACACCGAGGCGAAGCGCACGTAGCCGACGTGGTCGAGCTTGCGCAGCTCGGCCATCACGTACTCGCCGACCCGGATCGAGGGCAGTTCGCGCTCACCGGACATGCGCAACTGGTGCACCACCGCGCGCACCGCCGCCTCGATCTGCTCCTCGGCCACCGGCCGCTTCTGCAGCGCGCGATCGAAGCTGGTGCGCAGCTTGCGCGCATCGAACGCCTCGCGGCCGCCGTCGCTCTTGATCACCGTCGGCAGCTTGAGTTCGATCGTCTCCAGCGTGCTGAAGCGCTCGCCGCAGGCCTCGCACTCGCGACGCCGGCGGATCGTCGCGCCGTCCTCGGACACGCGCGAATCGATCACCCGGGTATCGGTGTGCTGGCAGAAGGGGCAGTGCATTCAGGGCGCCGGGAATGGGGAAACGGGAATGGGGAATGGGAACGTCAACAGCGCAAGCGTAGCGCTTCTGACCATTCCCGACTCTCCATTCTCCATTCCCGCCTCAGCCATATAGGTGCCGGGAGTGGGGAAACGGAAATGGGGAATGGGAACGCCAAAGGCGCCAGCTAGCACTTTCAACCATTCCCGATTCTCCATTCCCCATTCCCGTTTTTCAGCCATACACCGGATACTTGCGGCACTGCGCGGTCACCGCGTCGCGCACGCGCGCCAGCACGGTGTCGTCGGCCGGGGCGTCGAGCACGTCGGCGATCCAGTTGGCCAGGTCGACGCAATCCTGTTCCTGGTAGCCGCGGGTGGTGATCGCCGGGGTGCCCAGGCGCAGGCCCGAGGTCACGAACGGCGAGCGCGGGTCGTTGGGCACCGAGTTCTTGTTGACGGTGATGTGGGCCTTGCCCAGCGCCGCTTCCGCGTCCTTGCCGGAGACGTCGCGGCCGATCATGTCCACCAGCATCAGGTGGTTCTCGGTGCCGCCGGAGACGATCTTGTAGCCGCGCGCGATCAGGGTCTTGGCCATGGCCTGGGCGTTCTTCACCACCTGCTGCTGGTAGCGGGTGAATTCCGGCTCCAGCGCTTCCTTGAACGCTACCGCCTTGGCCGCGATCACGTGCATCAGCGGGCCGCCCTGGATGCCGGGGAACACGATCGACTGCAGCTTCTTGGACAGGTCTTCGAGCTTGTCGCCGGCGCCGGCGGCACTGGCGACGATGATGCCGCCACGCGGGCCACGCAGGGTCTTGTGGGTGGTGGAGGTGACCACGTGCGCGTGCGGCAGCGGGGTCGGATAGACACCGGCGGCGACCAGGCCGGCCACGTGCGCCATGTCCACGAAGAAGTACGCGCCGACCTTGTCGGCGATGGCGCGGAAGCGCGCCCAGTCGATCACCTGCGAGTAGGCGGAGAAGCCCGCCACCACCATCTTCGGCTTGTGCTCCACGGCCAGGCGCTCGACTTCGTCGTAGTCGATCAGGCCCTGGTCGTCGACGCCGTACTGCACGGCGTTGAACAGCTTGCCGGAGGCGTTGACCTTGGCGCCGTGGGTCAGGTGGCCGCCGTGCGCCAGCGACATGCCGAGGATGGTGTCGCCCGGCTGCAGCAGCGCGAAGTACACCGCCTGGTTGGCCTGCGAGCCGCTGTGCGGCTGCACGTTGGCGTAGTCGGCGCCGAACAGTTGCTTGACCCGGTCGATGGCCAGCTGCTCGGCGACGTCGACGAATTCGCAACCGCCGTAGTAGCGCTTGCCCGGATAGCCCTCGGCGTACTTGTTGGTCAGCTGGCTGCCTTGCGCTTCCATGACCAGCGGGCTGCAGTAGTTCTCGCTGGCGATCAGCTCGACGTGGTCTTCCTGGCGGCCGGCTTCGGCGGCGATGGCGCGGGCCAGGTCGGGATCGTAGGTTTCGATGCGGGCGTCGCGCGGGAACATCGGGTCTCCGGGGGCATGGACAGAAGGCAGACGACTAGTTTAAGCCCCGCGCGCGGCCGAGGGCGAACCAAAACGCAGACGGCCTCCCGAAGGAGGCCGTCTGGCGATGCCGCAGCAGGGCTCAGCGGCCGCTGAGCACCAGGTCGGCGATGATGCCGGTGGCGATGGCGACCAGCAGCAGGTTGCCGGTGTCGTCGCGCACCCAGCGGTAGCCGTACGGCGGGCGCCGGACCTGATAACGGTCGTAGTCGTAGACCACGTAGTTCGGGCCGTAGTAGCGCTGGCCACGCGCCCAGCGCGGCGGACCCGGGCGGTAATAGACGACGTCCGGGCCGTTGCGATAGCCATCGCGGTAGCCGCGGTCGTAGGCGCGACGGGCGTCGCGGCGGTCGCGCTCACGGTCGCGCCAGTAGCGCTCGCGATCGGCATCGCGGTAGCCGCGGTCGTAC
>NZ_AQOJ01000192.1:0-2782 GCF_000364685.1 Xanthomonas sp. SHU 166 | reverse complement strand
TCCGGCCGCCGGCCGGCGGGCGCCCTGCGCCTTTGGAGCCGCCATGTCGCAATACATCTACACCATGAACCGGGTCAGCAAGACCGTGCCGCCCAAGCGCCAGATCATCAAGGACATCTCGCTGTCGTTCTTCCCCGGCGCCAAGATCGGCCTGCTCGGCCTCAACGGCGCCGGCAAGTCCACCGTGCTGAAGATCATGGCTGGCGTGGACACCGATTTCGAAGGCGAGGCGCGTCCGCAGCCCGGCACCAAGGTCGGCTACCTGGCGCAGGAGCCGGAGCTGGACCCGAACAAGACCGTGCGCGAGTCGGTCGAGGAAGGCGTGGGCGAAGTGCTGCAGGCGCAGGCCGCGCTGGAAGCGGTGTACGCCGCCTATGCCGAGGAAGGCGCCGATTTCGACGCGCTGGCCAAGGAACAGGAGCGCCTGGAGGCGATCTTGGCCGCCGGCGACGCGCACACCCTGGAGAACCAGCTCGACGTGGCCGCCGACGCGCTGCGGCTGCCGCCGTGGGACGCCAAGATCGCCAACCTGTCCGGCGGCGAGAAGCGCCGTGTGGCGCTGTGCCGGCTGCTGCTGCAGAAGCCGGACATGCTGCTGCTCGACGAACCGACCAACCACCTCGATGCCGAATCGGTGGAGTGGCTGGAACAGTTCCTGGCGCGCTACACCGGCACCGTGGTCGCGGTCACCCACGATCGCTACTTCCTCGACAACGCCGCCGAGTGGATCCTGGAACTCGACCGCGGCCGCGGCATTCCGTGGAAGGGCAACTACACCGAATGGCTGATGCAGAAGGACGAGCGCCTGAAGCAGGAAGAGAACCAGGAGAAGGCGCGGCAGAAGGCGATCCAGAAGGAACTGGAGTGGGCCCGGCAGAACGCCAAGGGCGGCCGCTCCAAGGGCAAGGCACGTCTGGCGCGCCTGGACGAACTGCAGTCGGTCGATTACCAGAAGCGCAACGAGACCAACGAAATCTTCATCCCGCCGGGCGAGCGCCTGGGCAACTCGGTGATGGAGTTCAAGAACGTCTCCAAGAAGTTCGGCGACCGCCTGCTGATCGACAACCTGTCGATGATCATCCCGCCGGGCGCCATCGTCGGCATCATCGGCCCCAACGGTGCCGGTAAGTCGACCCTGTTCAAGATGATCACCGGGCAGGAGAAGCCGGATTCGGGCGAGATCGTGGTCGGCCCGACCGTGC
Organism: Xanthomonas sp. SHU 166; assembly: GCF_000364685.1. Taxonomy (NCBI): domain Bacteria; kingdom Pseudomonadati; phylum Pseudomonadota; class Gammaproteobacteria; order Lysobacterales; family Lysobacteraceae; genus Xanthomonas; species Xanthomonas sp. SHU 166. Next base: position 1,580 of record NZ_AQOJ01000192.1, on the reverse strand, counting down.
AGCTGTCGTACGTGGACCAGAGCCGCGACAAGCTGGAAGGCAACCACAACGTGTTCCAGGAGATTTCCGGCGGCCTGGACATCCTCAACATCAACGGCGTGGAGATCCAGTCGCGCGCCTACATCGGCCGCTTCAACTTCAAGGGCCAGGACCAGCAGAAGATGGTCGGTTCGCTGTCCGGGGGCGAGCGCGGCCGCCTGCACATGGCCAAGACCCTGCTGCAGGGCGGCAACGTGCTGCTGCTCGACGAACCGTCCAACGACCTGGACATCGAAACCCTGCGCGCGCTGGAAGACGCGCTGCTGGAGTTCCCGGGCAACACCTTCGTGATCTCGCACGATCGCTGGTTCCTGGACCGCATCGCCACCCACATCCTCGCCTTCGAGGGCGACTCGCACGTGGAGTTCTTCCAGGGCAACTACCGCGAGTACGAGGAAGACAAAAAGCGCCGCATGGGCGACGACGCCGGCCCCAAGCGCCTGCGTTTCAAGGCGCTGAAGTAAGCCGCAGCGCGTTTCTGGTAGCACCCGCCACGGCCCGCTTCGCGCGGGCCGTGCGCATTTTGGCTGACTGTCGGGTGGGGCCGCTCTCTGGCTCCGGGAGTCTGCGGGAGTCGACTGTCATACAACGGCGACACGCGAAGCGGTGCGCTTTCCGATGGCGCAATGCGTCGGGCCTGAAGTCCCTCCCACAGTGCACCCGCCGAGTTCGTTGCAAGTCCCTGTGTCGCGATGGGCCTTACCGGTAAAACCGTCGCGACTGGAGCGCTCCCACAAGCGCGTGGCACTGCACGCATGCGGAAGTGACCGCTGGGCACGCATCGCCAACGCGGGGCATCCCGGCACTACAGGTCGTAGGACAGCACGTCCTCGAAGCCGAACTTGTCGAAGTCGCGGATGCGCGAGGGATACAGGCGGCCGATCAGGTGGTCGTGCTCGTGCTGCACCACGCGGGCGTGGAAGCCCTCGGCCTCGCGCTGCAGCGGGGTGCCGTCCGGCAGCACGCCGCGGTAGCGGATGTGCCGGTAGCGCGGAATCACCGCGCGCAGTCCGGGAATGGACAGGCAGCCTTCCCAGCCATCCTCCAGGTCGTCGGACAGCGGCTCGATCTCCACGTTGGCCAGGGCGGTGCGCGGCACTGGCGGCGCATCCGGATAGCGCGCGCTGCGCTCGAAGCCGAACACCATCAGTTGCAGATCCACCGCGATCTGCGGCGCGGCCAGGCCGACGCCGCGCGCGGCGTCCATGGTCTCGAACATGTCGGCGACCAGCGCATGCAGTTGCGCGCTGTCGAAATCGGTGACCGGCGGCGCCTGGCGCAGCAGACGCGGGTCGCCCATGCGGATGATGTCGCGGATCATGTGCGGACTCCTGGCAGCGGGGAATGGCCGCGATTATCCGCCGTGGCGGCGACGCGTGCAGCGCGGGCTGCGGCCTCCCCTGCCCCGACTGCGACACGCCGCGGTGCAATCCCCGTGTTGCGGCAAAGCGCTTGGCGAATTCTGCAGATGCGAACTGTCATGCAGCCGCGACGCGCGAGGTGGCGCGCTTGCCGATGGCGCAATGCGTCGGGACTGAAGT
>NZ_AQOJ01000191.1:0-9078 GCF_000364685.1 Xanthomonas sp. SHU 166 | reverse complement strand
CGCCGCCGTCGCGGCCGGCGCCGACGCGCTCGCTGCGGGCGGCCGCCGTGGACTCATGCCGACCGTGCCCGCACCGGCCGCGACACCAGCAGCACCCCGCCCAGTACCAGCACGGTCCCGGCGATCTGCCACGGCCCCATCGCCTCGCCCAACACCAGCACGCTGAGCACGATGGTCGAGACCGGGCCGAGCATGCCGATCTGCGACGCGAGCGCCGAGCCGATGCGCTGCACCGCCAGCATCGTCGCCAGCACCGGCACCGCCGTGCACAGCGTGCCGTTGAGCAGCGACAGCGCGTAGACAGGTGCCGGCAGGACCAGCGCGTGCAGCGGCCGCAGCAGCAGGAACTGGGCGATGCACAGCGCGCAGGCGACCAGGCTGGCGTAGGCAGTCAATCGCACCGCACCGACCCGCGCCACCAGTTGGCCGCTGCCGACCAGATAGGCCGCATAGGCCAGCGCGCTGCCGAATACCAGCAAGCTCCCCCAAGCAGTACGCGCGCCGCCGATCTGCAGGTCGTGGCCGAACGCCAGCAACACGCCCAGATAGCTCAACGCCAGCGCCCATAGCTGGCGCCGCTGCGGACGCCGCCGCCACAGCAGCACGCCGATCAGCAGCACCAGGGTCGGGGTGAGATAGAGGATCAGCCGCTCCAGGGTCGCGGTGATGTAGGCCAGGCCGAGGAAATCCAGGAAGCTGGCCAGGTAGTAGCCGAGCACGCCCAGCGCGACGATCCGCCAACGGTCGCCCGCCTGCAGCGGCGGCGCGCGGCGCGCCGCCCACAGCGCCATCGCCGCGAAGCACGGCAGTGCCACCAGCATGCGCAAGGCCAGCAGAGTCACCGCATCGACGCCATAGCGATAGCCGAGCTTGACGATGATGGCCTTGCCCGAGAACGCGATCGCGCCGCCGGCGGCGAGCAGCACGCCACCGAGGCTGGCCTGGGTAGCGTTGGGGGCGACGGCGGCGGACGTGCCGGACGCGCTCATCGCGCGGCGCCGCGGCAGGGAGAAGAGGACACGTGCATGCCGCCATTCTACGGCGCCACAGCCAACCAGCCGCCGGATCGCGGCGACCTCAGCGCATCAGCACCACTTCCTCGGCCGAAGTCGGATGGATCGCCACGGTGTCTTCCAGTTGCTGCTTGGTCACGCCCAGCTTCAATGCCACCGCAAAGCCCTGCAGGATCTCGTCGACCCCATCGCCGAGCAGGTGGAAGCCGACCACACGCTCCTCGGCGCCCACGCACACCAGCTTGAACAGGCTGCGCTGCGGCGAATCGGCCAGCGCCTGCAGCATCGGCCGGAAATTGCTGCGGTACACGGTCACCGCGTCGGCGCCATAGCGCTCGCGTGCCTGCTCCTCGCCCAGCCCCACCTGGCCCAGCGGCGGATGCGAGAACACCACGCTGGGCACGTTCTCGTAGTCCAGCCGTGCCTGCGGCCGGTCGCCGAACACGCGGTCCATCAGCTTGCGCCCGGCGGCGATCGCCACCGGGGTCAGGCCGACCTTGCCGGCCACGTCGCCGATCGCATACAGCCCCGGCACGTCGGTGTTCTGGTACGCGTCCACCACGATCTCGTGCTTGTCGCCCAGGCGTACGCCCAGCGCTTCCAGGCCGAGGTCGCGCGTGTTGGGGCGACGCCCGATCGCGAAGAACACCTTTTCGACGCGCTCGCCGGGCTGCCCCTGCGCATCGACCACGCACAGGCCCTCGCCGCTGCGGCGCAAGGCGCTGGCGCGGTAACCGAAATGCAGGCGCACGCCCTGGTGGCGCAGGTTGTCGGCAAGCTGCCGTGCCAGTTCCGCGTCGAACCGCTCCAGCAGGCGCTCGCCCTGCACGTACAGTTCCACCCGGCTGCCCAGCGCCTGCAGCAGCCCGGCCAGTTCCACCGCGATATAGCCGCCGCCGACGATCGCCACCCGCGGCGGCGCCTCGCAGAGATTGAAGAAGTCGTCGGAGACCAGGCCCAGCTCGGCGCCTTCGATGTTCGGCCGCAGCGCGTGCGCGCCGGTGGCGATCACCACGTGCTTGGCGCTGACCCGCACGCCGTCGTCGCATTCGACGGTGTGCGCATCGACCAGCCGGCCGCGCCGCGGGATCAGCACCACGCCGTCGGCATCCAGCCGGCGCCGGTAGCTGGCGTGGATGTTGCCGATGTAGCCCTGGCGATGCGCCACCAGTTCCGCCCAGGACAGCGTGGCCTCCGGAATGGCGAAGCCGACCGCGCGCGCCAGATCGATGCGTTCGACCAGATCCGCCGCCAGCCACATCGCCTTCTTCGGCACGCAGCCGACGTTGACGCAGGTCCCGCCGAGCGCGCTCGGCTCCAGGATCGCCACCCGTGCGCCGTGGCTGGCGGCGCGGAACGCGGTGGCCAGGCCACCCGAACCACCACCCAGCACCAGCAGGTCGTAATCGCGGATCGCCCCGTTCACGGCGCACGCTCGGCGCGCGGCGCAGTGGCGTCGCTGGCGAACCCGTATCCGCTTCTCACATCGTCCATCGGCTGTCCTGTCGCATGTCTCGGTCGCCGCGGAGCATGCCATGGGCGACCGCGCGGCAGATGTGAGGACGCCGCTGCAGCGCCTGCGCTCAGGCCGCGTCGCGGCGGCGCATCGGCTGCCAGCGCAGGTAGCTGGCCGAGCGCCACAGCCACTCCACCGGACCGAAGCGGAACCGCTGCAGCCACCAGTGCGACAGCGCCACCTGCAGCGCGAACAGCGCGACCGCGAACGGGATCTGCCAGGCGCGCGGCAGTTGTTCGAAATAGCCGAAGCCGTAGCTGTAGAACAACGTCGTGCACACCAGCGACTGCAGCAGATAGTTGCTCAGCGCCATGCGTCCGGCCGGCGCCAGCCACTGCAACGCCGCTGCGGCGCGCACCAGCCAGGCCGCATAGCCCAGCGCCATCAGGCCGCTGGCGACGCTGGCCAGGGCGTAGGCACAGGTCAGACGCAGATCCAGCCGCGCCGGATCCATCCACGGCTCCAGCCGGAAGCTCAGCAGCATCAGCCCCAGCCCCAGCGGCAGCACACCCCAGCGCAGCACGGCGAGCAGCCGCGGGAAGCGCTGCGGTTGCGCGGCCAGGCCGCTGCGCACGCACCAGGCGCCGAGCAGGAACATGCCGAAGATGGTCGGCGCATTGAACAGCAGCCCGCTCAGCGATTCGATCAGGTCGCGCGCGCGCTGCGCGGTGGCCTGGGCGTAGCTGCCATGGCCGAACACCTCGCGCTGCTGCGCCAGCGCCGCCGCGCCGTGCTGCGCCTGCTCGGCCATGTCCCGATGCCACTGCGCTGCACCGTGCGGATCGGCCTGCGCCGCCCAGGCGGCGGCGCCGACCAGCAGCCACAGCGCCGGCGCGAACAGGTAGACCACCAGCGCCATGCCCGGCAGCCAGCGCGTGGGCGCCTCGCGGAACGCCAGCAGCATGAACGCCAGCAACGCATAGCTGACCAGGATGTCGCCGGACCACAACAACAGCGCGTGCAGCAGGCCGATCAGCAGCAGCCCCGCGCTGCGGCGCAGGAAGAAACCACTGAACGGCCGTCGCGCGGTCTCGGCACGCTGCGCCATCACCGCGAAGCCCATGCCGAACAGCAGCGAGAACAAGGTGTAGAACTTGCCCTGCACCAGGATGTAGACCAGGGCGTCGGCGATGCGGTCGGCGCCGCGCAGCGCCGGATCCAGGCCGGTCATCGCCGCGTCCAGCGGGCCGACGAAGCTCTCGATGTTCATCAGCAGGATGCCCAGCAGGGCGAAACCGCGCAGCACGTCCAGCGTGGCGATGCGCTCGGCGGGCGCGACGGGCTGCAACACGGGGGCGGAAGTGGCCAAGGCGGCACCGGGCGGAAGGCCGGCGATGTCCCTCGCCGCGATCAGGAAGGCCGCCGGCGTCCGCAGCGGCACGATGGCGCCGCTGCGTGCGGCGCCAGGGCTGGCGGCACCGGCGCGACCGGCACCGCCGCCAACGCACTCAGTGGTGGTGGCCGCCGTCGCCGTGCACGTGGCCGTGCTCGATCTCTTCGGCGCTGGCCTCACGCACGTCGACGATCTCCACGTCGAAGTGCAGGTCCTTGCCGGCCATCGGGTGGTTGAGGTCGACGTCGACCACGCTCATGCCGACCTTCTGCACGGTCACCGCGCGTGGGCCGAAGTTGGTCTGCAGCACCACCTGGCTCCCCGGCTGCAGCTTGACCGCGCCGAAATGCTTCTTCGGCACGCGCTGGCTCAGGCCCTCGCGGTATTCGCCATAGGCGTCCTTGGCGGCCACGTCGACACCGAAGCTGTCGCCGGCGGCCTTGTCCATCATCGCGTTCTCCAGGCCCGGGATGATGTTGCCGTGGCCGACCAGGATCACCAGCGGATCGCGGTCCTTGGAGCTTTCGATCGGTTCTTGACCGACTTCCGAAACGGTGTAGTGGAAACGGACGACGCGGTCTTTTTCGATCTTCATGTGCACTCTGCGCTGTGGCTGCCGGGGGCAGACGGGATGGGCGGCTTGTCGGCCGCCGGGAGCGCCGCCATGATGGCGGCCTTCTGAGGTCGCGCATTATCCCGGCTCCATGCACAACACGCCAGTTTCGCCGCGCGGCCGCCGCGCGTTCCCGTGGTGGCTTCCGCTGCTGTGCACCGCCGCGCTGGCGGCCTGCGGACGCCACGAGGTCCGCCACACCCGGCCGGCACCGGTGGCGGTGCGCGAGTGGCCGCAGGTGGCGCCGGCCGACCCGGGCGCGGCCAACGCAGTGCTGATGCGGGCGCTGGGCCTGGTCGGCACGCCCTACCGTTACGGCGGCAACACCCCCGAGTCCGGCTTCGACTGCAGCGGCCTGGTCGCCTACGTCTACCGCGACATGCTCGACCTGCGACTGCCGCGCACCTCGCGCGAACTGGCTGCGGTGCAGGGGCCGCGGATCGATCCGCAGCGCCTGAGCACCGGCGACCTGGTGTTCTTCGGCAGTGCTGGAAATGTGACGCATGTCGGAATTTATGTCGGTGAAGGCCGCTTCGTGCACGCTCCCAGCACGGGCGGCACGGTGCGCCTGGATTCGCTGGACGGGGCCTACTGGCGGGACCACTACACCGGCGCAAAGCGGGTTTTGCGCTGAACTGTGATTTCACCCACATTCATAATTACGAAAATTTAACCTTATTTGAACTTCCTATTTCTGTCTACAAGGCATGATCCCCCATCGTTTTATTTTGTGATCCAAGCGTGACGACCGAAGCCCAGACCTCTCCAGGCAAGCCCGCCGTTCCCCGCCGGACCGCTTTCCGCCTCTTCTGCACCGCCTCGCTCTGTTTCTCGGCCCTCCCGGCCCTGGCCCAGACCGCTCCCGCCGACACCGTCGTCCCGGAAGCGATCGCGACCGTCGCCCCTGCTCCCGCCCAGGTGAGCGCCACCGCGACCACCGCCCAGGCGGCGGCGCAGACCCCCAACACCACCACCTCGGCCAAGCCGGCCGCCGCCCAGGCGCCCGCACCGTCGCGCAGCAAGGCCGACGCCGCCGCCACCGCCACCCTGGCCGCCCTGCTGCCGCACCTGGCCGCCAACGACACCATTCCGCTGATGGACCGCTCGGCGATGTTCGCCGGCGACATCAGCCGCCTGCTGGCCAACTACGACGTGTCCCAGCCGGTCCCGCGCGAAGGCGTGGTGCCGGGCGGCGACAAGGTCCAGTCCGTGCTCAAGCGCGCCATGGCGCTGCTGGGCACCCCGTACCGCTGGGGCGGCGAGGACACCGAAGGCTTCGACTGCAGCGGCCTGGTCGGCTACGTGTTCCGCACCGCGCTGGGCATCGAACTGCCGCGCGTGTCGCGCGAGATGGCCCGCGAGGCCAATGCCCAGCTGATCAAGGACCGCGACGCACTGGCGCCGGGCGACCTGGTGTTCTTCGGTCGCAAGGGCCGCGTCGACCATGTCGGCCTGTACGTCGGCGAGGGCCGCTTCCTGCACGCCCCCAGCCGCGGCAAGGACGTGCGCGTGGACACGTTGACTTCCGGCTACTGGGGCGAGAAGTTCGTGCAGGCGCGCCGCGTGGCGATGTAAGCCGCCGCTCCGCAGATACCGCACAGAAAAGGCCGCTGGGGACAGCGGCCTTTTTGGTTGTGGCGTTTCGCGGCCGCCCGGCTGGCGGTCGTGCCACTGGCACCGACGCGGCCGCCCTCAGGCGGTGGCAACGATCGCGCGCACGTCCTTGTCGATCCGCAACGCGCCGTCGCCATGCGCAAACGCCGCCTCTACCGCCTGCCGCAAGGCTGACGCGTGCGCCTGCGGCGGCAACGGCAGACTCTGCAGATAGGCCATGACGTCCTCGGGATCGGTGCAGACCAGCACGTCGTCGAAGCGTGCGACCCGGACCTGCGCGAAGTGCATGGCGAACAGGTGCGCGCCCGCCTCCGCGTCCAGGCGCAGGGTGGACGGGTCGCGGTCCGGGCCACCGGCCACCCCGGCGACCAGTTGCGCGAGTTGACGCATGTTGTCGCGACCATTGAGCACCGCCAGTACTGCCGCGCCTGGACGAACGATGCGCCGCAGCTCGCGCACGCCCGCATGCGGATCGGGCAAGTGGTAGAGCATATGCACGGCCAGTGCGGCGTCGATGCTGGCATCGCGCAGCGGCAGGCACATCGCGTCGCCGACCACACCCTGTGGCCGCAACGTCGCCGCCTGCGCCAATGCCGCAGCGACCATGGCCGGCGAGCGATCCAGCAATTGCACTGCCAGCGATGGCGGCCACTGCCCGGCGAGCGCGCCCCACAGCTGGCCGGTGCCGCAGCCGATATCGGCCACGCGCATGTCTGCGGCCAGCGGCACCTGCCCGCGCAACCACGGGTACCAATCGCCGCGGCCGTACTTGGCATGCAGCGACTTACGCTGCACCAGCCGCTGTGTATCGCCGTATTGCCGCTGCAGTTCCGCGCTGTCCGCCTGGAGGGTCATCGTCGCCGTCCGCGTTGCCCGCCGGCACGATACGCTGTCCGCCTCGATCGCGTCACCGGAACTTCGATGACACCACGCCCCTCGCCTGCCTCGCAGTCCTGCCGTGCCGATGAGCCCGTCCGCCGGGCCGCGTCCTGGCCGCAATTGCAGGCGCTGCGCTGATGCCGGCCAAGCACGTCCTGCCCACGCCCGCCCAGGCGCTGGCGATCGCGCAATCGCTGCTGTGCACCCGCTACGCCGACGCGGCGTTCGGCTTCGCCGCCGGCTCGATCCTGCGCGGCGAAGGCACGCATCTCTCCGATCTCGACCTGGTCGTGGTCTATGAGCGCCTGCCGGCCGCACGCCGCGAATCCTTCCTCGCCGACGGCATGCCGGTCGAAGCCTTCGTGCACGACCCGGGCACGCTGGCCTGGTTCGTCGACGAAGACGCCGCCCGCGGCCGCCCCAGCCTGCTGCACATGATCGCCGAGGGCACCCTCGTCGGCACCGCGACCGAATCCGCACGCAGCCTGCAAGGCCGAGTCGCCGCGCGGCTGCAGGCCGGGCCGCCGCCGCTGACGCAGGCGCAACGGGACGCGCTGCGCTACGAGATCACTGACCTGGTCGACGACCTGTGCGGCGAGCGCAGCGCCGCCGAGATCCTCGCCATCGGCGCCCTGCTGCATCCGCGCCTGGCGGAACTGGCGCTGCGCGGACGCGGTCATTGGTACGGCAGCGGCAAGTGGGTGCCGCGCCTGCTGGCACGGATGGATCCGGCGGTGGGCGCGCGCTTCGAGCAGGCCTTCGCCACGCTGTTCGCCAGCGCCGACTGCGCGCCGGTGCTGGCGCTGGCGCAGCAGGAACTGGCCGTGCACGGCGGCCGCCTGTTCGACGGCGACTGCCGCATCGCGCCCGCGGACTGGCGCGCCTGAGCCAGCGCGCGGACGCGCGCCCTCAGCCGTGGTAGTGGGCGATGGTGTCCTCGATGCCCTTGCTCAGCTCCATCACCTTCTGCGCGTACTCGGCCAGGCGATGGTCTTCCGGCGTGTCCGGATGCCAGGCCGGCACCGCGGTGGGGCGGCCTTCGACGCCATCCAGAGCCACGAACACGATGATGCAATGCGTGCACAGACGCGGCTCGCCGCCCATCGGATCGCGGGCGCGCACCTCGATGGCGAAATGCATGCTGCTGGTGCCGGTGTGGACCAGCTTGGCGCCGACCGTGACCATGTCGCTGATGCGGATCGGCGAGACGAAGCGGATGCCACCCACCGCCACGGTCACGCTGTAGTGGCCGCTCCAGCCCACCGCGGCGGCATAGCCGACCTGGTCGATCCACTTCATCACCACGCCGCCGTGGACCTTGCCGCCGTAGTTGACGTCGATCGGTTCGGCCAGGAAGCGGAAGGTCAGTTCGCGTTGCGTGCCGCTCATCGGGAGTCCATGCAGGGGAAGAAGGCGGCAGTCTGCCATGCGCCGCCGCCGCCAATCGCAACGGCGCCGCAATAAGGTGTCGCCACAGACGCGCTGGCGGCCGGCAGCACCGGCTAAGCCGCGCCCAGCGCGAGATTGTCGCGCTTGCGGATGCACAGCCACGGGAAATGCGGCTGGCGCCAGCGCAACGCCCGCAGGCAACGCACCGACAGCCGCCGTGGGTCGAACAAGCGGCGCAGCACGATGCCGTCCAATACCGCCTCGGTGTGCTGGTGGTACTGCTGCGCCAGTTCGGCGCAGCCCAGGTCGCTGAAGTAGCGCAGGCTGCGCGCGGCGCTGGCCTGGGCTTTCTCAGCGTCAGCGTAGAACGGGCTGTCGAGGATGTGCAGTTCGCCGTCGTGCTGCAGCAGCTGCAGCAGGCGTGCGATCAGCGCACGCGGATCGGCGAAGTATTGGAGGCAGGCCGGCACCACCACGACATCGAACCGCTGCGCCGGCAGCGGCAAACGCAGGATGTCGCCGGCGACGAAGCTCAACCGCGGCGCGTCGGCGAAGACTCGCGCCGCCTGCGCCAGTTCGGTGCGATTGACGTCGACACCGCAGACTTCGCGCTGCAGGCCGCTGGCCAGGCGATACGACAGCCAGCCGTTGCCGCAGCCGAGTTCCAGCAGAGGACCGTCGCCGCCACGCGCACGCAGATGGCGCAACAGGCGCCGGCACG